>NZ_JCALCN010000017.1:0-115051 GCF_059812345.1 Mycobacterium sp. NGS59 | reverse complement strand
ACTAGCAACCTCCCCGCAATACCAATAGAAACCCCTACCCGGCCTTGACTCTGTGGCGTAATGGTTGTCGATGCCGAGCACTACGCCGACGATCGTGCGCGAGAATCGAACGATGCGGGCGGTCAAGACCCTCAAGCCGGGGCAAACGCACAACATCGGACCTGTCGCAGGGACCGGTGCACCGCCGATCGGGGACATCAACGCCACCGATCTGGGTGAGATCGTCCAGTTGCCGGACGGGCGACTGGTGGCGGTTTTCGGCGACTCGTTCACCGAAGGCGTCTGTCGCGGACAGCATTACCCCTCGGTGGCCGTCGAGGCGCTCCTCCACCCGAGCACCGGGCAAGTCGGCTACGGCCAAGTCCTGAGCGGGCCCGCGGGCAGCGGCCGCGAGTTGTTCCCGATACCGCCGCAGGCATATAAATCGCATCCGGCCGCGACCTTCACCCTGCCCGCGGGCACGATCACCGCCGGCGCCAAGACCTACCTCAAAGTCGTTGCGACCGACGGGCATCTGCAGCCCACCGGAGGTTCCTGGCTGGTCGAGGTCACCAATGACCCGGGCCGAGGATGGACAGCGATCGACGGGTCCTACCGGGACTGGAAATACGATCAGACGCCGACGCTGGAGGAGCCGTGGCGCCTCACCGGGCGCCGGGCCCCTGCCCCCACACAGGTCAGCGGCTACCTGGGCTCGGACGGCGCGGTACATATCGCGGCCGACGCCTTCGACCGCAGCTGCGGGGTCACCCTGTACCGGGTCGACGATCCCGCCCACGTCGCAGATCCCGGCAGTTGGCGGCCCCTGAAGGCGGACGGCAGCTACGGACGCCGGGGACGTCGTGCCCGCACGCCGATATCACCCTCCGGGCAGCGGTTCGGTGAGCTCTGTTTCCGGGAGATCGACGGCCGCCCGGTGCTGTCGGGGCTGAACCTGGGCGGCGGGGGCGTCGAAATCCGCGTCGGCGCGCCCGGACGCCCCGAAGACATCTTCCGCAGCAAGCCGATCGTGGTCGGCGGGTTTGCGCCCGGACCGGCGCACGTGCCGTATCCCTACGGCGGCTTCATCGTCCCCGATGCCGACGGCAACATGCCGCACCTGGACAGGGTGAGCGTCCTGGTCAGTCAGTGGACCCCGTGGGGTCAGTACAACACCCAGCAGGTGTGGGCGAATCTGACCCCTTCGGTCTGATCTCGGGCCGCCGCGCGGTCCCATCGCGAGCTTCCGACGCGGGCGGATCACAGCAGGGTGATCTGCTCGGCCTCCGGCTTGGCCGGCTCGAGGAGCTCGGGCCCGTTGTTGCGGATGCTGTTCACCAGCTTCGACACCTCGCACAGCTCGATGTCGTGCACGTCCGGCGCGCGGGCCAGCAGTTCCTGATCCAGCGGCGCGTCCGGGTTCAGCCACGCATCCCAGTCGGCCTCGCCCAGCATCAGCGGCATCCGGTCGTGGATCTCGGCCAGTTCGCCCACGGCGTCGGTGGTGATGATGGTGCAGCTCAACAGCGGGTGCGCTTCTTTGTCGGCTCGCCACACCGACCACAGCCCGGCCGCGAACAACGGCTCGCCGTCACCGCGATACATGAAGAACGGCGTCTTGCCGGCCTTCTTGCCGGAGCCGGGTTCGGCGTTGACGCGCCATTCGTAGTAGCCGTCCATCGGCACCAGGCAGCGTTTGGACTTCGCGCTGCCTCGAAATGCTGGTGAGGTCGCGACCTTGTCCGCGCGGGCGTTGATCAGCAACGGGCCCTTGTTGTCCGGTGCGCCGTCGGCGCCGGCCTTGACCCACGGCGGGATCAGCCCCCATCGCATCAGCCGCACCCGGCGGGTGGCCTCGTCGTCGGGCTCGCTGTGACGGGTCACCACGGTCGCGATGGTGGTGGTCGGAGCGACGTTGTAGTTGGGTTCGGCAGCCCGGTCGGTGGTGCCGGTGGCCTCGTCGATGGCCTTGATCTTCTCGGCCAACAGGGCCGGGTCGGTAGTGACTGCGAAACGCCCACACATATCTCCATGTTCGCAGAACACGCAGACAGGCCATGATGGACCGGTGAACGCATGGCAGGCCCCGTCCGCGCCGACCCCGGTGCACGCGACCGTGACCGTGCCGGGCTCGAAATCGCAGACCAACCGCACGCTGGTGCTGGCCGCGCTGGGCAGTGGCACGTCCACCATCACCGGGGCGCTCCGCAGCCGCGACACCGATCTGATGATCGGCGCGTTGGTCACGCTGGGGCTCCACGTGGACGGGTCCGGCTCGGATCTGACCGTCAGCGGTCGCATCGCGCCGGGGCCGGATGCCCGGGTGGACTGCGGGCTGGCCGGCACCGTGCTGCGCTTCGTGCCGCCGCTGGCAGCGCTGAGCGACGTCCCGGTCACCTTCGACGGCGACGAGCAGGCCCGCACCCGCCCCATCGCCCCCCTGCTGGACGCGCTGCGCGGCCTCGGTGTGCCGGTCGAAGGAACCGGGCTGCCGTTTCGGGTCCGCGGCAGCGGGTCGGTTGCCGGCGGGACCGTGGCCATCGACGCGTCGGCGTCCTCGCAGTTCGTGTCCGGTCTGCTGCTGTCCGGCGCGTCGTTCACCGATGGTCTGACCGTGCAGCACACCGGCGCGTCACTACCCTCGGCACCGCACATCGAGATGACCGTGGCGATGCTGCGCCAGGCCGGCGTCGACGTCGACGACTCGGTGCCCCACCGATGGCACGTGCGGCCGGGCAACGTCGCGGCCCGGCACTGGGAGGTCGAACCGGATCTGACCAATGCGGTCGCCTTCCTGGCCGCGGCCGTGGTCACCGACGGCGCAGTGCGCATCACCGGGTGGCCGGAAGCGAGCGTGCAACCCGCGCAGCACATCCTGGATGTCTTGAAGAACACGAATGCCGCTGTGCGACATTCCGATTCGTGCCTGGAGGTGCAGGGCTCGATCGGCTACGAAGGGTTCGACGTCGATCTGGGCGCGGTCGGCGAGCTGACCCCGTCGGTGGCGGCGCTGGCGGCCCTGGCGGCACCGGGATCGGTGTCGCGGCTGAGCGGCATCGCCCACCTGCGCGGCCACGAAACCGACCGGCTGGCCGCGCTGAGCGCCGAGATCAACCGGCTGGGCGGTGACTGCCGGGAAACCGAGGACGGCCTGGTGATCCGGGCGACGTCGCTGCACGGCGGTCTGTGGCGCGCCTACGCCGATCACCGGATGGCGATGGCGGGCGCGATCGTCGGGCTGCGGGTGCCCGGCGTCGAGGTCGACGACATCGCCGCCACCACCAAGACGCTGCCGGAGTTTCCGCAGCTGTGGGCCGAAATGGTCTCCGGCACTTGAGACCTGGCGACTACGACGAGTCCGACGTCAAGGTCCGCTCCGGAAAGGGGTCGCGGCCCCGGACCAAGACTCGTCCGCAGCACGCCGACGCCGAGGCCGCCATGGTGGTCAGCGTCGACCGCGGCCGCTGGGGTTGCGTGCTGGACGGGCAACCCGACCGTCGGGTCACCGCCATGCGGGCGCGCGAACTGGGCCGCACCCCGATCGTGGTCGGCGACGACGTGGACATCGTCGGAGACCTGTCCGGGCGCACCGACACGCTGGCCCGCATCGTGCGGCGGGGTCCGCGGCGAACGGTGTTGCGGCGCACCGCCGATGACACCGACCCCACCGAGCGGGTGGTGGTCGCCAACGCCGACCAGTTGCTGATCGTGGTGGCATTGGCCGACCCGCCACCGCGGACCGGATTGGTGGACCGCGCGCTGATCGCCGCCTACGCCGGCGGGTTGACGCCGATCCTGTGCCTGACCAAGACCGATCTGGCCCCGCCCGGCCCGTTCGCCGAGCAGTTCGTGGATCTGGACCTGACGGTGGTGGCCGCCGGTGTCGACGATCCGCTACTTGCGGTGGCCGATCTGCTCGACGACAAGATCACCGTGTTGCTCGGGCATTCCGGGGTCGGGAAGTCGACGCTGGTGAATCGACTTGTCCCGGAAGCGGATCGGGCGGTCGGCGAGGTGACCGACATCGGCCGGGGACGGCACACCTCTACGCAGTCGGTCGCCTTTCCGTTGGATCAGCACGGGGCTTGGGTGATCGACACACCGGGCATCCGCTCGTTCGGCTTGGCCCACATCTCGCCCGACGACGTGCTGATGGCCTTCTCGGATCTGGCTGAGGCCGTTGAGGATTGCCCGCGCGGGTGCGGGCACATGGGACCGCCCGCAGATCCGGAATGTGCGCTGGACGGGCTCACCGGTACGGCGGAGCGTCGGGTCGCGGCGGCGCGACGACTGTTGGCCACGCTGCGGGAGGGTTGACGGCGGGCGCGAGCGTGCGCAGACGCGCCGGGCTTCCCGGCATTTTCTGCACCCTCGCGGCTGGATCAGCCCTTCGCCTTGACGACTCGCACGCCCAGTTCCTCAAAAGGCACCAGATGTCCCTCGACGCAACGTATTTCCACGCCCGCTTCCGCGCCGCACCCGAGATGGGTGAGCCGCAGCCGGTGCCGGCCGGGTAGGTGACGCTGGCCCCACTGGAACATCGACCACACCACCGGCATGAAATCGATTCCGGCTTCGGTGAGCACGTACTCGTCGCGGCTGCGCTGACCCGGTTCCCGGTAGGGCCGGCGGGCCAACAACCCGAGGTCGACGAGTTCGGCCAGCCGTGCCGAGGTCGCGGCCTTGGTGATGCCGACGCGACGGGCGAAGTCGTCGAAGCGGGTGGTGCCGTAATAGGCCTCGCGCATGATCAGCATCGCCGATTTGGTGCCGACGACGGCCATCGTCTTCTCGATGGCACACTCCCCGACCGCCGACCACGCATCGCGATCGGCCAGCCCGCCTTGCAGCATTGTCACCTACATCACCTCCCTGTCTGGGTTGCTTTCAGTATACCTAGGTGTTATAGCTGGGTATAGACAGCAATACTCAGCTGTCATGACTCGAGGAGGAGCCATGTCTCGTGAGGCCGTCATCGTCGGCGCAGTGCGCACGCCCGTCGGCAAAGGCAAGCCCAACGGCGCCCTGCACGACGTTCTGCCCGCCGACCTGCTGGCGCACAGCCTGCGCGAGGTGGTCGCCCGCACCGGAATCGACCCGGTGGAGATCGACGATGTCATCGCGGGCGCCGTCACCCAGGTCGGGGACCAGGGTGTCAACATCGCCCGTAATGCGTTGCTGGGGGCGGGATTTCCGGAGTCGGTGCCCGGCACCACCGTCGACCGGCAGTGCGGCAGCAGCCAGCAGGCGATCAGCTTCGCCGCACAGGGCGTGATCGCCGGCGCCTACGACGTGGTGATTGCCGCCGGTGTGGAGTCGATGAGTCGCGTTCCGATGGGGACCTCGGTGCTGCCCGGCAGCAATCCGTTCGGCGCGGACATGGCCCGCCGTTATCCGGACGGTTTGGTGCCGCAGGGCATCAGCGCCGAACTGATCGCCGCCAAGTGGGGCTTCTCGCGCGCCCAGCTGGACGAGTTCTCCGCGGCCAGCCATGAGAAGGCCGCGCGCGCCACCAAGGACGGGTTGTTCGACAACGAGCTGATCCCGATCGCGGGCCTGTCCACGGACGAGATCATCCGGCCCGGGACGACGGTGGAGACGATGGCGGGGCTCAAGCCGGCGTTTTACAGCGAGGCTACGGCCGCGCGCTTCCCCCAGATCAATTGGCATATCACTCCGGGTAACTCGTCGCCGCTGTCCGACGGCAGCGCAGCGGTATTGATCACCAGTGGCGACTACGCCCGCACCCACGGACTGCGCCCGCTGGCCCGCATCCACACCGCGACGGCGGTCGGGTCCGACCCGCTCTACATGCTGACCGGCGTCATTCCCGCCACCGAAAAGGTGCTGCAGCGTGCGAGTCTCACGCTGGCCGACATCGACGTGTTCGAGGTGAACGAGGCGTTCGCGCCGGTGGTGCTGGCGTGGGCGCACGACGTCGGCGCCGATCTGGCCAAGACGAACGTCAACGGCGGGGCCATCGCCATTGGACATCCGTTGGGCGCCAGCGGCGCCCGGATTATGACCACGCTGGTCAATGCGCTCGAACAGCGCGGCGGCCGGTATGGCCTGCAGACGATGTGCGAAGGCGGCGGCATGGCCAACGCCACGATCATCGAGCGGCTGTGATCATGTCCGCTTCCCAGATCTTCGTCATCGGCGGCACTGGCGCGCAGGGCATCCCGGTCGTCCGGGCCCTGGTCGCCGACGGGAGGTACTCGGTTCGGGTGCTCAGCCGCGACCCCACCTCGCGGCGCGCGAAAGAACTTCTGGAACTCGGTGCCAGATCGGCGGGACAAGACGGTCTGTTGGAGCGGGTGCAACCGCAGAACCGCACGCCGATACTCAAGATCGGCGAAGACCGGAGAACCGGACGGCTGTGATGGGCAGGGAGATCCGGTTCGACGGTGTGCGGGTGCGGTTCACCAGCACCAAGGATTACGACGCCCTGGTCGCCGCCTTGCTGGCCGACATCGGCACCGCGCCGGTGCCGATCAACGATGTCGCGGTGGCCCGTGGCGACTGGGAATCCTATCGCAAAGAGGTCGAATCACACGTCGGGCCAAGCGGATTCATGCTGTTCGGCCTCGTCGACCACGGTGGCTGGATCGCCAAGGCCGCCATCGAGCGCAAGGCGTTGCGCGTCATCTTGGGCAACCCGCTGATCGCGATCACCATGATCCGCCACGACGTGACCGCGGGCCTGTTCGCACCCGTCGAGCTGCTGATCCTCGACGAGCCCGGGGACCGGAGCAGCCTGACCTATGTGCAGCCGTCGTCGCTCATGGTGATCGACGACAACCCCGAACTGCTCAGCGCCGCCCAAGAACTGGACGCGAAGTTGGCCGCGCTGGCCGCAAAGGTGACGTCAACTTAGACTGCGCCGAGCGTGTAACCACTGCGAAAAATCGGCCAAAATTTCGCAGTAGCAACACGTTCGGCGAAGGGACTGATGATCTACAGCCAGCCGGTGCGCGCGGCGGCCACCGGCTCGGGGGGCGCCGGCGCCAACGTCCCGTCGCGCACCCCGTCCAGCATCCGCTGCACCGACGCGACGATCTCCGGTGCGGCCCCGGCTAATCCGGCCAGATCGGCTTCGGTGACCTCGTCGGCACCGACACCGGCGCGGGCAAGCACCGCGGCCGGATCGGCCAGTTGTTCGGCCAGCCAGCCGACCGGGTCGGCGGACAGCTCGGGCACGAAATGCCGCTGTCCGGGTTCCCAGCCGTCGAACCGGGGGTGATGATGGGCCCGGTCCAGCGTCTCCGGCGGGCTTTCGGTGGAGCCGAACAAATCCACCCGCCACACCGGGCGGGTGAAGGTGATCGGGATGCCGGCGTAGATCGAACCCTGCGGCGCGGCCCGGTCGACCAGGCGCAGTTCCAATCTGACACCCCGTTCCGGGGTTTCCTGACCGGTGCGGGGGTTGGGGTCGACGAAGAACATGTCCCCGACGACGACACCCAGGGTTTCGAATCCGAACGCTGCGAGCACGTTATAGAGCGTAGTCCCGATCGAAGGGCAGAGCGCCCGGTGCGCTGGCCGGAACGGCGGGCCGGTCCGGCGCCACCGGCGGAATGCGGACGTAGGACGACCCCAACGGCGGACGCGCGTCCGGCTCACCCTTGTTCGGCCACAGTGACGTCGCCCGCTCGGCCAGCGCGGTGATGGTCAGCGACGGGTTGACGCCCAGATTCGCGGTGATCGTGGACCCGTCGATGACGTGCAGCCCCGGGTATCCGTGCATGCGGTGGTAGGGGTCGACGACGCCGTCGTCGGCGGTTTCGCCGATCACACAGCCGCCGATGAAGTGCCCCGTCATCGGGATGTCCGCCAGGTCGGCCCAGGCGCCGCCGGCGATCCCGTCCAGATGATCGGCCGCCCGCCGGGCCACCTCGTGACCGACCGGGATCCAGGTCGGGTTCGGCTCCCCCACACCCTGCCGGGTCTTCATGCGCCGCCCGAACACCCCGCGCCGGGTGTAGGTGGTCAGCGAGTTGTCATGGGTCTGCATCACCAGCAGCGGGATGGTCTGCTCCGACCACCGCTTCGGGTTGAGTAGCCGGCGCAGGTCCCGACGTTGTCGCACAAGCTCTTTCAGCCCGGTACGCCAGCGCCTCCCTCCGTCCAGCCCGTCGACCAGCACGGTGCCCATCAACCCCATCAAGTTGGAGTCGTGGCCGTAGCGGCAGGGCTCGACGTGGGTGTGGTCGTCGGGATGGATGGACGACGTGATCGCGACACCCTCGGAGTAGTCCACGTCGTCGCGGCGCGCCCGCACCGCCAGGATCGCCTCGGAGTTGGTGCGGGACAGCTCCCCGAGCTTGGGTGAGATGCGCGGCAGGCTGCCACCGTCGCGCAGCCGGTGCAGCAACCGCTGGGTGCCGAGGGCGGCAGCGGAGAACACCACGTGTTCGGCGGTGAAGGTACGACGACGTCGCCGCAACTTGGCACCGGTACGACGGGTGATCACGTCGTACCCGCCACCGGTGCGGGGCCGGACGTCGACGACCGTGGTCAGCGGGTGCACCTTCGCCCCGAGGTTCTCGGCGAGGTAGAGGTAATTCTTGACCAGCGTGTTCTTGGCGTTGTGCCGGCACCCGGTCATGCATTCCCCGCAGTGTCGGCAGGCGTTGCGGTCCGGGCCGGCGCCGCCGAAGTACGGGTCGCCGACCGGGGCGCCGGGTTCGGCCAGCTTGCCGTCGCTGTCGGTGAAGCACACCCCTACGCGGGTGGCGTGAAAGGAGTCCGCGACACCGAGGTCGGTGGCGATCTGCAACATCACCTTGTCCGAAGGCGTTGTGCGAGGGTAGGTTTCGACGCCCAGCATCCGCTGGGCCTGGTCGTACCAGGGAGTCAGCTCGTCCTTCCAGTCGGTGATGCGGCTCCACCGCGGGTCGGCGAAGAAGTCGTCGCCGGGTTGGTACAGCGTGTTCGCGTAGACCAGCGAGCCGCCGCCCACGCCGGCGCCGCTGAGCACGACGGCGTCGGTGAGCAGGTCGATGCGCTGGATGCCGTAGCAACCGATCGACGGGCGGAACAGATAATCGCGGACGTGCCAGCTGTTGTCGGCGAAGTCCTCGTCCCGGAACCGACGGCCCGCTTCCAAAACGCCAACGCGGTAACCCTTTTCGGTCAGCCGCAGCGCGGTGACGCTGCCACCGAAACCGGATCCGATCACCAGCACGTCATAGTCGAAATCGGTCACGCGCCGACCTCCTCGATTTCCCTGCGCGGCAACACTTCCTGGTAATCGTCGAGGACCGCGGTCTGAGTGCGGCGCTGATACTCGTGGACCAGACCCGGCCAGTTGGTGGTGACCCGGCCATTGGCGGTTCGGTACCAGGAGTCGCAGCTGGTCCATACCCCGCTGTCCAGACGGGCCTGGATCTCGTCGTCGTAGGCCTGCTCGACACCGCGCCGGACCTCGAACGCACGGGGCACGCCGCCGCGTACGAGTTCCTCGACGACCTGGCGGATGTAGCGGGACTGCTGCTCCATCATCAGGATGATCGAGCTGCTGCCGAGATTGGTGTTAGGACCGTAGATCAGGAACATGTTCGGGAAACCGGGCACGGCCATGCCGAGGTGCGCGCGGGCACCCTGCGCCCATTCGGCGTGCAGGTCGCGGCCGTCGCGTCCGGTGATCGTCATCGGGGCCAGGAATTCGGTGGCCTTGAACCCGGTGCCGTAGATGACGACGTCGACCTCGTGCAGCCGGCCGTCCGCGGTGCGCACCCCCGTCGGGGTCACCTCGGTGATCGCCTCGGTC
This sequence comes from Mycobacterium sp. NGS59, assembly GCF_059812345.1. Lineage (NCBI taxonomy): Bacteria > Bacillati > Actinomycetota > Actinomycetes > Mycobacteriales > Mycobacteriaceae > Mycobacterium > Mycobacterium sp. NGS59. The sequence continues at coordinate 105,300 of NZ_JCALCN010000017.1, read as the reverse complement.
TCGACCGAGACGTTGGCACAGGCCAGGGCGGGATACCAGTCGCTGCTGAACAACACCCGCTTGCAGCCGATCGGATAGTCGGGCGTCAGCTTCGCCCGCAGCACCGGATCCTTGATGTGGCGCTTGAGATTTCCCAACGCCAGCGCGCGCAGCGCCCGCCCGAGCGGGGCGGCTCTGGTCAGCGCCAGGCACAGCAATTCGGTGGTCTCCCAGATCGCGCCGCGCATGGCGGCGGCGAAGCCAGGCACCTTCTCGAACGCCTCGTGATGCTTGTCGGTGTACGCGCGGTCCACCTTCGGCACCACGTAGGGGGCCGAGCGCTGGAAGACGGTGACGTGCGCGGCCGTCTGGCGGATGCGCGGGACGAACTGGATGGCCGACGCGCCCGTACCCAGGACGGCGACCCGCTTGCCGGTCAGGTCGACGTCATGGCGCCACTGCGCCGAATGGAACGCCGGGCCGGTGAACGTGTCGAGTCCGGCTATGTCCGGCAGCGCCGGCCGGGACAGCTGCCCGACGGCCGGTACCAGCACATCGGCCTCGTAGACCTCGCCGGTTGCGGTGGTCACCCGCCAGGTCGCGGTGTTGTCGTCATACTCGGCGGACGTGACCTCCACCCCGGTCCGCACCAGTCTGCGCAGGCCGAACCGGTCGGCGGTGTCGTGGATGTAGCCGAGGATGTCGGGCTGCTCGGCGTACCGCCGGCCCCAGTCGTTCTTGCGGGCGAAGGAGTACGAGTACAGGTTCGACGGGACGTCGCAGGCGGCACCGGGGTAGGTGTTCTCCCGCCAGACCCCGCCGATGTCGTCGGCCTTCTCCAGCACCGTCACGTCGGCCAGACCATCGCGGGACAACTCGTAGGCGGCACCGAGACCACCGAAACCCGCACCGATCACCAGGACGCGAGGACGTGTGTTCGAAGTCATACTTCGACGTTACGAGTCGGTGTGGTCGGGCCGTCAACCGATACCGGACGAGAAATCAATAATTCCGGCCACGGGGCGTTGGGGGTGCGGCCACGGGGCTTTGCGGGTGAAACCTGGGCGTTGCGGGTGAAGCCAGGGCGTTGCGAGTGAAACCTGGGCGTTGCGAGTGAAGCCAGGGCGAGGATTCGTCGATTTTCCCGCCCCATCTTCACTCGCAAAGCCGTGACGTCACAATCAAAGTCGTCAGCTCAACAGCCAAGACCATCAAGACCCGCTCAGACGGCTAACAACCGCGCGCGCGGCGCCACCGAACGCTGATACCGCGCCGGGGTGGTGCCGGTCCACCGCTTGAAGGCGGCGATGAAGCTGGTCGCCTCGGCATAGCCGAGGCGCAGCGCGACGTCCTCGACCGTGAGCGCGCCGGTGGCCAGCAGTTCCTCGGCCAGCACCCGGTGGACCTCTTCGGCCAGCTCCCGAAAAGTCGTGTTCTCCTCGGCCAGCCGGCGGCGCAGCGTCCGCTCGCTCATCGCCAGATGCCGGGCGACGCTGGCGATCGTGTGCGGCTTGCCCTCGACCGACGCCAGCCGTTCCCGGACCCGCAATGCGACGCCGGTGCGTTGTCGACGGCGTTCCAGCAGGGCGTTGCATTGCTGCTCGCAGATGGCCACGCTCATCTCGCTGGCCTGCGGCAACCGGTTCTCCAGCAGTGCGGCCGGCCAGCTCACCATGTTGGCCGGCGTGTCATAGCGCGGTGTCACGCCGAATTTCCTGCGCACCTCGCCATCGCCCGATGCCGGTGCGGCACTCGCGAATTCGATGGCCGTGAACGGGACCGGGCGGCCCAGCAACTCGGTCATCACCTGAGCGATCGCGGCCAGGTCACGCCGGACCAGGAAGTCCGCGACCGGGCCGTCGAGGTCGGGTAGATCCAGCCGCAATGTCGCAAGCTGGTCTGTGACGCCGACGGTCGGCAGGCAGAACCCGTAGCTGAGTTCGTAGTAGCGGAAGGCGAACCGGACCGCGTCGCCCAGCGTCAGGCTGGTCAGGCAGGCAAAGCCGAAGATGCCGAACGATCCGACGTGGTAACCGCTGCCCACCCGCACGCCGAGATCGGCGGCGTCACCGAGCAGGTTGACCAGGTTCGTGGCGACCGCCAGCTCCTGGCGGCCGGCGATCATCCGGTTGTGGTCGTGCAGGTCGGCTTCCGACAAACCGGATCCCTCGAGCACGTCCGCCGCGACAAGTCCTTGCGCGCAACCGAATTCGGTCATCAGCGCGACGCTGGCAATGTTCCGCGGGAAATCCCAGTGCGAGACCTGGTTGCCGGCGAACACCTGCACGTATCCCACGGTAGCGTGGGCGACCCTCGCGGCAAATCGAACCGGTCAGGCCGCCACGTCGTCGTCGACCACGTCGGCCGCGCCGCTCTTACCACGGCGCCAGCCACGGACGGTGGCGATCGCCGTCTTCAGGCCACGCCGACGGCCGGTCGCCGGATCGGTGCCCGCGAAATCCGGTGCCAGCTCGGCGAACATCCGCTCGCTGCGCGTTTCGGGAGCGTTGTCGGCGTCGTCGCGCAGGTACTTGTCCGGCAACGACAGCTTCGCCAGCGTGCGCCAGGTCCGGCCGTACTGCACCAGGAAAGAAGCTGTGGTGTAAGGCAAGTCGTACTTCTCGCAGATTTCGCGCACTCGCAGCGAGATCTCGTGCAGCCGGTTGCTGGGCAGGTCCGGGTACAGATGGTGCTCGATCTGGTGGCACAAATTGCCGCTCATGAACCGCAACAACCAGCCGCCCTCGAAGTTGGCGCTGCCCAGCATCTGCCGCAGGTACCACTGGCCCTTGGTCTCCCCGACCATGTCGGTCTTGGTGAATTTCTCTGCGCCGTCGGGGAAATGGCCGCAGAAGATGACGGCGTTGGCCCAGACGTTGCGGATCACGTTGGCCAGCGCGTTGGCCTTCAACGTGGACTTGTACGTCGCCCCCGGCGACAACGACGTCAGCGCCGGGAAGGCCACGTAGTCCTTGACCACCTGTCGTCCCGCCTTGGCGAGGAACTCGTCGATGCGTTGCCGGGCCTCGGCGTGGTCCATCCGCTTCTTGACGATCTTGCCGATTTCCACGTGCTGCAGGCCGACGCCCCATTCGAACAGCAACGCCAGCAACGTATTCCAGACGAGATTGAATACGTTGAAGCGCTTCCAACGCTGGTCCCGGGTCACGCGCAGCAGGCCGTAGCCCACGTCGTCGTCGATGCCCAGGATGTTGGTGTACTTGTGGTGCACGAAGTTATGGGTGTAGCGCCAGTGTTTCGACGAACCGCTCATGTCCCACTCCCAGGTGGAGGAGTGGATCTCGGGGTCGTTCATCCAGTCCCACTGGCCGTGCATGACGTTGTGGCCGATCTCCATGTTCTCGACGATCTTGGCCACGCCGAGGGTCAGGGTTCCGGACCACCACGCCCAACGCCGTGAGCCGGCGGTCAGCAACAGCCGGCCGGCCACTTCGAGCGCACGCTGTCCGGCGATGGTGCGTCGGATGTAGCGGGCATCGCGGGCCCCGCGCGAGTCTTCGATGTCTTGGCGGATCGCGTCCAGTTCGACGGCCAGGTTTTCGATGTCGGCGTCGGTGAGGTGCGCGAACACGTCGACGTCGGTGATCGCCATCGTCTTCTCCCTGCGTCGTTTCGTTTCGTGCTGGCGGACCCGGACCTACGTTATCGTAAGCTACGTAACCGTAGGTTACCTGCCGGTAACTCTAGATGTCGACCACGCAGTCGCCGGAAGCGGCCGACACACAGGTCTGCACTCGCGACCCCGGGTCGTGCTCGCGTCCGGTGCGCAGGTCACGGACGTGCCCGTCGACCAGTTCCACCACGCATGATTGGCAGATACCCATTCGGCAGCCGAACGGCATCTGCACGCCGGCGTTTTCTCCGGCGTCCATCACCGACGTCGCGGCATCAGCGGCGACGCTCTTACCGCTGCGAGCGAACGTCACCGTCCCGCCCGCACCCGCCGGGGCGGCTTTGGACACCGCGAACCGCTCCAGGTGCAGCCGATCCGCGACCGCCGCCGCCGACCAGACCTTCTCGGCCTGGTTGAGCATGCTTTCCGGTCCACATGCCCAGGTATGGCGTTCCCGCCAGTCCGGCACTTCGTCGTCGAGGCGGGACAGGTCCAGTCGGCCCCGCACGCGCGTCTCGCGCACCGACAGTCGATAGCCGGCATGCTCGTCGGCCAGCGCAGCGAGCTCGGCGCCAAACATCACGCCGGATCGGTTGGGTGCTGAGTGCAGGTGCGCGATGTCACCAATCTGGTTGCGGCGGGCCAACGTTCGCAGCATCGACATCACCGGCGTGATCCCCGATCCCGCGGTGAGGAACAGGATCGACGACGGCGCCGGGTCCGGAAGCACGAATTCGCCCTGCGGCGCGGCCAACCGCACGATGGTGCCCGGCTCGACACCGGCCACCAGGTGGGTGGACAGGAAGCCCTCCGGCATGGCCTTGACGGTGATGGTGATGGTTCGTCGGGAACTCGAGCCGGTAGCGGCGGGAGTCGAGGTGAGCGAATACGAGCGCCAGCGCCAGCGACCGTCGACCAACAGGCCGATGCCGATGTACTGGCCGGGCTGGTAGTCGAAGCTGAAGCCCCAGCCCGGCTGGATCACCAGCGTGGCGGAGTCCTCGGTCTCCCGGTGTACCGCCAGGACGCGGCCGCGCAGCTCGCGGGCCGACCACAGTGGATTGGCCAGATGCAGATAGTCGTCGGGCAGCAGCGGGGTGGTGATCCGTGCGGCGAGGTTGCGCAGCGCGTGCCAGCCGGGATGCTTGTCGGCTCCGGCGACCGTTGGACGACTGGTGTTGACCACCCGGGCGGACAGCGCCGCATGTTTGGTGCTCATGAATAGGTCCTGCGGTCCCGGCTCACCCAACCTACGGTACCGTAAGTTACGGTTCCGTAGCCAGCGAGGCGTCACAGGAACTCGAGCAGGAACGGCAGTTCCTGGTTGGCGTACCAGGCCAGATCGTGATCCTGGGCGTCGCCGACGGTCAGTTCGGCATCCTCGTCACCCAGGTCCGCGGCGTCGATGACCTCGATCGCCGCCGCCACCGCCGGCTCGGCGGCCGCGTTGTCCACGTACGCCGCGATCACCCGGTCCAGCTGTACCGGGCCGGCGATCCGGACCACGGCGTCGTCCAGATCGGGCCGGTAGGCCGCCTCTTCGCCGTCCAGGTCGACCTCGACGGCCAGCACCACCCGGCGCCGCGGCAGCGAACCCGCGTCTTCGTCGGCCAGCAACCGCAGCGACGCCAACGCCGCCTCGCCCAGCGCCACCTCGGCGAGCTCGTCGTCGTCGCCCTCGGCGTAGGACTCCCGCAGGGCCGGCGTGACCGCGAACGCGGTTCCGTTGACCGGGCGCCACGAACCCTCGGCGACGAGTTGCTGCAGCATGGCCAGGGTCGCCGGGATGTAGACCTGGGTCATGGCATCAGCGTCGCGACGTGATCGGTGACGTACTTCTGCAGTTCACGGGCCGGGCGCTGGTAGTTGCCGGTGATGACCGGGCGGGCGGGCAACTTGACCTTCGGGATCTCCACCTCCGTGTAGTCGACGGTGGAGAGCAAGTGGGCCATCATGTTCAACCGCGCGTGCTTCTTGATGTCGGATTCCACGACGTACCAGGGGCTGACCGGGGTGTCTGTGTGCACCATCATCTCGTCCTTGGCGCGCGAGTAATCCTCCCACCGGTACACCGACTCCAGATCCATCGGACTCAACTTCCATTGCCGCACAGGATCATTGAGCCGCGCCTTGAAACGGCGCAACTGCTCGGCGTCGGACACCGAGAACCAGTATTTGCGCAGCAGGATCCCGTCGTCGATCAGCATCTGCTCGAAGAGCGGGGTCTGACGCAAGAACAGCGCATATTCCTGGGGCGTGCAGAATCCCATCACCTTCTCGATGCCGGCGCGGTTGTACCAGGACCGGTCGAACAGCACGATCTCGCCCTTGGTCGGCAGATGGGCGATGTAGCGCTGGTAGTACCACTGTCCACGTTCGCGGCCGGTCGGCACCGGCAACGCCGCGACATGGGCGATGCGGGGACTGAGGTACTCGGTGATCCGCTTGATGGCACCGCCCTTGCCTGCCGCGTCGCGACCCTCGAAGATCACCACCAGCCGCGCACCGGTATGCCGCACCCATTCCTGCAGTTTCACGAATTCTGTTTGCAGCCTGAACAATTCGGCTTCGTAGAGGCCGTTGGGGATCTTGCGTACATCGGGCGCGGTCGACTTCTTCTTCTTCGCCTTCGCCGGCGCGCCGGCCTTGCTCGGGGTGCTCACCCAACGGATGTTACTAGCGCGAAGCTCCCAGCAACTCGTCCAGCGATTGCTGCAACAGCCCCGGCAGCAGGTCCACGTCGCTCATCGCGTCGCGGTCGGCATTGATCCCGAAATAGAGCGTGCCGTTGTAGGACGTGACGCTGATGGCCAACGCCTGGTTGTGCAGCAACGGCGGCACGGCGTAGGTCTCGAGCAACTTGGTGCCGGCGACGTACATCTGCGATTGCGCGCCGGGGGCATTGGTGATCAGCAGGTTGAACGGCTGGCGGGACAGCGTCGGGAAGCTGGTCGCCACCCGGATGCCCATCGCGTGCAGTGTCGGCGGCGCGAAACCGGACAACGTGACGATGGTTCTGGCGTCCACCAGGCTGGACGCCGTCGGATTCGACTCGGTGGCATGGGCGATCTGGGACAACCGGACCACCGCATTGCCCTCCCCGACCGGCAGGTCCACCAGGAACGGCGTCACCTCGCTCATCGCCTGACCCGGTCCGGAGGGATCGAGCTGGTCGTCGGGGTAGACCGATAGCGGTGCCATCGCGCGCACCACCGCCGTCTGGGGCACGGCCTCGCCGCGCGACAGCAGCCAGTTGCTCAGCGCGCCGGCGATCACCGCCAGCACCACGTCGTTGATGTCGCAGTCATACCGCGCCCGCACACTGCGGTAGTCGTCGAGTTTGCCGCGCGCGACGGTGAACCGCCTGTTGCGGGACACGGTGGCGTTGAGCGGACTGCTGGGTGCGGTGCCCCGCGCCACGGTGCGTGCGACGTCGACGACGCGGCGGGCGGCATCGACGACCTGAGCCGAGTTGGTCATCAGTCCCGCGACCGCGGACCCGACGGCCTGCAACTGGGCGCCGGGCCCGACGATCCAGTCGCCGATCGCCCCGAGCACCAGCCGGGTGGTGCCCGGGTCGCGTTCGGGGATCCAGATGTCCTCGGGGAACGGCGGCGCCCGCCGGCTGCGATCGGCGATGACGTGATTGATCTCCAGCGCACTCATGCCGTTGATCAAGGCCTGATGTGACTTGGTGTAGAGCGCGATCCGGTTCTTGGCCAACCCTTCGACCAGGTACATCTCCCACAGTGGCCGCGACTTGTCCAACGGCCGGGCGGCCAGCCGCGCGATCAGTTCGTGTAGTTGTTCGTCACTGCCCGGCGACGGTAGCGCCGAGCGCCGGACATGATAGGTGATGTCGAAGTCGCGGTCGTCGATCCACACCGGGCGGGCTATGCCGGCCTTGACTTCGCGAACCTTCTGGCGGTAGCGCGGAATCTGCGGCAACCGTTGTTCGACGGTGGCCAGCAACTTCTCGTAACTGAGCCCGGACCGAGGCCGGCGCAATATCGCCAGCGAGCCGACGTACATCGGGGTGGCGGTGTTCTCCCGCCGATAGAAGGACGCGTCGGCTGGGGACAACCTGGTCACCATACGGCCACCTCCCCCTGCTCGAGTCGACGTGCATTTCGCAAATCGGACACACCTCTCGGCCACGGTATCGACCGACGGGCGTGCGCGACTGTCCGGGTGCGCGCCGCCGGTGTTGTGGATGAGGGCCGACGACTGAATACCCAAGACACCGATTGTCTGACACTCTCTGCTCGTCTGCCGTTCGAGTTGGAGTGTGCCCGTTGCCCACTGTCGCCGTCACGCCGGTAATCGAGTACGAACCCCCGACGCGCAATCTCCCGCGGCGCGGATCATCATCGCACGCCTCAATGCGCCCCGCCCGTCCCCGCCCGCACAACCAACCGGACGCCACGCCGCTGTCCCCGCAGATGCGTCAGGCGGCCATGTTCGCCGACGCTGCGTTGCGTCGCGTGCTGGAAGTCATCGACCGCCGGCGCCCCGCCGTCCAGCTGGGCACGGTGTTGGCACCGGAGCTCGTCGACTCCGTCCTGGCAGTGAGCGGAGGGATCGCCGGGCAGTCCGGTGCGGCGGTACTGCGCAGAATGCGGCTGCAGCCGAGCGCTTCACGCGACACCAGCGCCGAGGTGTTCGGCACTTACAGCCGGGGCAACCGGGTGCACGCGATCGCCTGCCGGGTGGAACAGCTGCCCACGCCGGGCCGCTGGCTGGTGGTCGCGCTGCACATCGGCTGAACCTATTGCGGGACAACAGTTTCGGTGTGAGCGGGGCGCGGGATCAGCATCGGCACGCGGCGCCGGTAGTCACGGTACTGCTCCCCCAGCGCGGCCACCAGGTCACGCTCTTCCAGTTGCAGCGCCACCAGGATGTAGGCGGTGGTGCCGATCGCGAAGACCAGGTGCCCGGCCGTCATCGTCGGCGTCGCCCAGAAGGCGACCAGGAATCCGAGCATAATCGGGTGTCGCACCAGCCGGTAAAGCAGGTGGGTGCGGAAACCCAGTTCGGTGTAAGGCTTTCCGCGCCAGGCCAGATACACCTGCCGCAACCCGAACAGGTCGAAATGGTTGATCATGAAGGTCGAGGCCAACACCAGTGCCCATCCCAGCCAGAACAACGCCCACAGCAGCAACCGCACGGCCGGTGAGCGCACGTCCCACACCAGCGCCGGCAGGGTGCGCCACTGCCAGAACAACAGCACCAGGGCCGCACTAGCCAGCAACACGTACGTGCTGCGTTCGATCGACGGCGGCACCCAGCGCGTCCACCACCGTTTGAATGCCGGCCGCGCCATCACGCTGTGCTGGACGCCGAAGACGCCCAGCAGCGCCACATTTATTGCCAGCGCCTGTCCCGGGGACGCGGCGATTCCGTGATCGACGTTGCGCGGCACCAGGATTGCGCCCACGAAGACGACCGCGTAACCGAAAGCGCCCAGAAAGATCAGATAACTGAGCGTGCCGTAACCAATTGTCAAGTATCGCTTCATAACCCGAGTGTGTGCCGGATGGGGGCCGCGGCGCATGAGGCGGTTGCCCCATCATTACGAGTTCACCAATCCGTGCCGCAGCGCATACATGCTTGCGCCGATGCGGTTGGACACACCGATCTTGGCGTAGGTGCGCTCGACGTGGTTGCGGGCTGTCTTCTCACTGATCACCAGTTCCGCCGCGATCTCCTTGTTGGAGGATCCGCGCGCGACCAGGCACAGCACTTCGACCTCGCGTGGGGTGAGGCCGTCCGGACGCAACTGCGGCCGTTGCGCGCGATGCCCCGCGGCGTGTAACACCGCTTCGACGGCGACTGGGTCGAGCTCACCGGTCTGCACCCGTCCGTGCAGCCGCCGGGCCGCCGCGTCCGGCGGCATCTCCTTGCGGTACGGCCTTGGCTCGCAAGCGGATTGGTAGCTGACGGCGGTGGCGAGGATACGGTCGGGCGGGCCCAGCGCGCTGCCGGGCAGACCCCGGGGGTACCCCGAGCCGTCCAGGCATTCGTGGTGGTTGCCGGCGACCTCGGCAAGCTGCCGCAGCCCGGGCACCTGGTTGAGGATCCGCACGGTGAAGTACGGATGCAGCCGGACTCGCTCGAACTCGGCCGAGGTCAGGGAACCCGGGCGCGACCAGAGCTGATTCGAGACCCCGATGCGGCCCACGTCGTGGACGTGACCGGCGCGGCGGGTCAGCGTCACCGCGTCGTCGTCGAGACCGGCGGCGACGGCGGCGTCCCCGGCCAGCCGCGCCACCGCCCGCGAATGCCCCAGTGTGAACGGACATTTGAGGTCGACGAAGTCACCCAGTGCGACCAGCAACGTGTCCAACGTCTGGTCATCGAGCCGGTGATGACGGTCCGGCGCCGCCCGCAACGCCGTCTCCCACACGTCCCCGGTGGGCGGACCGTCCAGGATCTCCTCGGCGTGTTGCAGGAACATGTCGGCGACCTGCGGATCGAACTGGCCACCGCGACGTGCCCGCACCATCGCCACCGCACCCTGGACGCCGTAGGTGCGATGGTGCACCTCGGCCATCTCCGCGACCTGGGCGACGCGCATCTGGATCGGGATTCCGTCGCCGCGGGCGCCGGTCGGCAGGCCGCCGCCGTCGTAGCGTTCGAACGCGCACGCCAAGGCCGTCTGCACGTCGGCACCCAGACCGAGCCGGTCGGCCAGCAGCGCCGCGGATGCGCAGTGCGAGTGGATCATTCGCGATATCTGACCGCGGGCATTGACCAGCAGTGTCGCCATCATGCTGACCCGCTGCAGCAGCGGCTGGCCGCGGCCGATGTTGCCGATCAGGAAACGCATATAGGGCAGGCCGGACCAGTCGACCAGGTAGGAGTCATGGCGCACACCGATGTCGTCGCCGAACCACTGCGCGTACTCGTGGGAGTCGGCGTGACAGCCGATCCACATGATCAGCGTGGTGTAGTACGCGCTGTCGCGTTGTTGCGCTGGCAGGCCCAGTCTGTCGGCGAGGCGGGTGGCGATCAGGGCGGCCCGCAGCATGTGTTCGGCGGGCTGACCCAGGCCGAGGTCGATCGCCACCGACAAAGCCGCGAGCAACTCGGCGCGGGTCGGCAGCGAAGACGGGTCGGTGGCGGGCACCATGCTCCTATTGTGGGCTCCTATTGTGGGCGCGTCAGTCGATCAAGACAGTGCGCCGCACGGCGTGGTGGCGGTCGGCGTCGAAGCGTTCGAAGTGCCCGGAGCCGACGACGAACAGGCCCCGCTGCGGCGGCCGGAAACCCGCCAGGCGCGCCTGAGTTGGCAACGGGCCCACCGGGCCGAGGTCGGTGCCCTGCAGGACGGCGTGGGATCGCGACACCGCCCACAGCTGTCGCGGGGCGATCATGAATCGTTGCCCGTTGGGCGCGGTGCCGGCCAGCCGCACCTGTCCGGCGCCCAGCGCCAGACCGGCCGCCCGGCTCAACGCGCCCAATGCCGGCCGGTTCGTCCAGGTGCCGCCCGGCAGCCGGGAGCCGACGGCGCTCATCAGCCGCGTCGACAGCGTGGAGCGGATGTCGAGTTGCCACTCCAGCAGTCCGGGGATGCGGACGTGCAGCGACCAGGGGCTGAGCCATTCGACGGTGATGTCGCACTGGACCGCGTCCTGCGGGGTCGCCGAGCTGAAGTAGCGCGCGCAGCTCTGCGCACCGCACGTCGTCGCGTAGAAGGTCCAGATGCCGGCGGGGTCGCGGTGCCAGACCGACTTGTATGCCGGGGCGAACGTCGCTTTGGGGAAGTGCCGCAGCGCCAGGTAGTGGCCGCTGGCGAATGGCAGGCCCATCACTCCGAAGCCGACGAATCGCTCGTCGTCTCCGTCGGGCAGGGTCGGGTTTTGCAGGACGGCCGTGGCGGCATCGAAAGGTGTGTGCGTCATGGGTAGCAGGGTGCGCGCGTGGGCCGTCGCGGCACATGAGGCGACTGCCTCAACTTGCTCGGGCGCTGGTGGACGCGCCGAGCGTCACGCCAGCGTGGCGCCGAGCGCCGAGCGTCACGCTAGCGTGACCGCAACGACGACGGGCGAGCGCCTCGCGAATGCGCGGCCTGCCGACACTCGACGCCCAGTGCGCGGCTGGCTGCACACTCGCCGGCAGCGGAGCGCGCCGAGCGTCACGCTAGCGTGGCGCCGAGCGCCGAGCGTCACGCTAGCGTGACCGCAACGACGACGGGCGAGCGCCCCGCGAGTGCGCGGACAGGCGCACACTGGGTGGCGGCGGCAGGCGAGCCGCTAGCGCTTCTTGACCGACTTCGGCGGCTTGGCGCCACGCCCCTGCTGCCGCGCCGCGGCACGCCGCTCCCGGCGAGTACCTCCCGCCGCCGCGCCGGCCGACGTCTTGGCCGCCGCCCCGCCGTTGCGCTGCACCTGCGCCGAACCGTCCTCCGACGGTCCGGTGTAGGTCAGCGCGGGAGCCTCGTTGTCAATTCCCTTGGCGCGCAACGTGCTGACCGGCTCCTTGAGGGCCGGCTGGGGCGCCGGAGTATCGGGCTTGTCGTCGGCATCCAGCTCCGCCAAACCTTCGGGCGTCTCGACCGGGGCGAGTTCGACCTGCGGCGCTGGGACCGCCTCCACGCTGACGTTGAACAGGAAGCCGACCGACTCCTCCTTCATGCCGTCAAGCATGGCCATGAACATGTCGTAGCCCTCGCGCTGATACTCGACCAGCGGGTCGCGCTGGGCCATCGCCCGCAACCCGATGCCCTCTTTGAGGTAGTCCATCTCGTAGAGGTGCTCGCGCCACTTACGGTCGATCACGTTGAGCAGCACGTTGCGCTCCAGCTGGCGCATCGCGCCCTCGCCGGCAATGCCTTCCAGTTCGGCTTCCCTTGCAGCGTAAGACTTTTCAGCGTCCTCGAGGAGCGCCTCGAGCAATTCCTCGCGGGTCAGGTCGTCGCGCTCGGAGTCCTCGTCGTGGTGGATGAGCGACTCGTGGCTGATGCCGACCGGGTACAGCGTCTTCAGCGCGGTCCACAGCGCGTCCAGGTCCCAGTCCTCGGCGTAGCCTTCGCTGGTCGCGCCGTCGACGTAGGCGGTGATGACGTCGGTCAGCATCTCCTTGGCCTGCTCGGCCAGGTTCTCGCCCTCCAGGATCCGGCGGCGCTCGGCGTAGATGACCTTGCGCTGCTGGTTCATCACCTCGTCGTACTTCAGGACGTTCTTGCGCATCTCGAAGTTCTGCTGCTCGACCTGGGTCTGGGCGCTCTTGATCGCCCGGGTGACCATCTTGGCTTCGATCGGCACGTCGTCGGGCAGGTTCAGCCGGTTGAGCATCGACTCCAGCGCGGCCCCGTTGAACCGCCGCATCAGCTCGTCGCCCAGCGACAGGTAGAACCGCGACTCCCCCGGGTCACCCTGCCGTCCGGAGCGACCCCGCAACTGGTTGTCGATACGCCGCGACTCGTGGCGTTCGGTGCCCAGCACGTACAGCCCGCCGGCCTCGACGACTTCCTCGGCCTCCGCCGCGGCCTCGTCCTTGACCTTGGGCAGTTCCTCGTGCCAGGCCGCCTCGTACTCGTCGGCCGTCTCCACCGGATCCAGGCCGCGCTCCCGCAGCCGCTTGTCGGTGAGGAAGTCGACGTTGCCGCCGAGCACGATGTCGGTGCCACGGCCGGCCATGTTGGTGGCCACGGTGATGCCGCCGCGCCGGCCGGCCTCGGCGATGATGCCGGCCTCCTGCTCGTGGTACTTGGCGTTGAGCACGTTGTGCGGGATCCGGCGCTTGGTGAACTGCCGGGACAGGTATTCCGAGCGCTCCACGCTGGTGGTGCCGATCAGGACCGGCTGGCCCTTCTCGTAGCGTTCGGAGACGTCGTCGACCACCGCGATGTACTTGGCCTCTTCGGTCTTGTAGATCAGGTCGCCCTGGTCGGTGCGGACCATCGGCCTGTTGGTGGGGATCGACACCACTCCCAGCTTGTAGATCTCGTGCAGCTCGGCCGCCTCGGTCTGGGCGGTGCCGGTCATTCCGGCGAGCTTGTCGTAGAGCCGGAAGTAGTTCTGCAGGGTGATGGTGGCCAGCGTCTGGTTCTCGGCCTTGATCTCGACGTGCTCTTTGGCCTCGATGGCCTGGTGCATGCCCTCGTTGTAGCGGCGGCCGAGCAGCACCCGGCCGGTGAACTCGTCGACGATCAGCACCTCGCCGTCGCGGACGATGTAGTCCTTGTCGCGGTTGAACAGCTCCTTGGCCTTCAGCGCGTTGTTGAGGTAGCTGACCAGCGGCGAGTTGGCGGCCTCGTACAGATTGTCGATGCCGAGCTGGTCCTCGACGAACTCCACACCCTTCTCGTGTACGCCGACGGTGCGTTTGCGCAGGTCGACCTCGTAGTGGACGTCCTTTTCCATCAACGGCGCGATCCGGGCGAACTCGGTGTACCAGTTGGACGCGCCGTCGGCCGGACCGGAAATGATCAGCGGGGTGCGGGCCTCGTCGATCAGGATGGAGTCGACCTCGTCGACGATGGCGAAGTTGTGGCCGCGCTGCACCAGATCGTCCAGCGAATGCGCCATGTTGTCGCGCAGGTAGTCGAAGCCGAACTCGTTGTTGGTGCCGTAGGTGATGTCGGCGCCGTAGGCGACGCGGCGCTCCTCGGGCGTCATCTGCGCGAGAATCACCCCGACCTCCAGGCCCAGGAAGCGGTGCACCCGGCCCATCCACTCGCTGTCACGTTTGGCCAGGTAGTCGTTGACGGTGACGACGTGCACGCCCTTGCCGGCGAGCGCGTTGAGATAGGCCGGCAACACACAGGTCAGCGTCTTGCCCTCACCGGTCTTCATCTCGGCGACGTTGCCCAGGTGCAGGGCGGCCGCGCCCATGACCTGCACGTCGAACGGGCGTTGGTCGAGCACCCGCCAGGCGGCCTCGCGGGCCACGGCGAACGCTTCGGGCAGCAGGTCCTCGAGGTCTTCGCCCTCTTTCAGGCGCTTCCTGAACTCGTCGGTCTTGGCCTTGAGCTCGGCATCGCTGAGTTTCTCGACGTCGTCGGACAACGTGTTGACATAGTCGGCCACCTTCTGGAGGCGCTTGACCATGCGACCTTCACCGAGGCGCAGCAATCTCGACAGCACAGTGTTGTCCCCTTTGGGGTGTTCCCCTGTAGATAGGAGTCTTCTTCTTTACGAGCGATCCCCATCGTAGGTGAAGCCCCGCTGCCGGACCCCGGTCCTCAAGCCAAGCGGATCAACCCGTAGTCGTAGCCGCGCCGGCGGTACACCACGGACGCCTGGTCGGTCTCCTTGTCCAGAAACAGGAAGAAGTCGTGCCCGACCAGCTCCATCTCGTAGAGCGCGTCGTCGACCGACATCGGTTTGGCCGGGTGGTCCTTGGTGCGCACCACCCGTCCGGGTGCGTGGTCGTGCTGTTCCGGCTCGACACCGTCGTGATCGTGCGCCTCGGTCGGCGCGGCGCTGAACGCGTTCTCCGGCGGTACCACCGCGGTGGCCTCGGCCAGCGACACCGGGGTTTTGTCGCCGTAGTGCACCTTGCGGCGGTCCTTGCCTCTGCGCAGCCGGCTCTCGAGTTTGACGACGGCCGATTCCAGTGCGGCGTAGAAACTGTCGGCGCAGGCCTCGCCGCGGACCACCGGACCGCGACCGCGGGCGGTGATCTCGACGCGTTGACAGGCCTTGCGCTGACGGCGATTGCGTTCGTGGTCGAGTTCGACGTCGAAAAGGTAAATGGTCTTGTCGAACCGCTCGCAACGGGCGAGCTTCTGTGAGACGTAGACCCGGAAGTGGTCGGGGATCTCGACGTTGCGGCCCTTGAACACGATATCCGCGCCGGCCGTCGGTTCGGTCTGGTCTTCGGTTCCTGCAGAGTCCACCGTGTCTAGCACTTGCTGGGAATCAACGGAAAGCCTTGACATTGTTGACAACTCGTTTCTCTTTTCACGTCACACGCACCATGCGTGCCCGGCAATGGCAATACGCGCCGACGGGGTAAGAACGGGTCTGTGGAAGCCACCGTCGCAGGCTGCCCGCCGGAGCAAGAGATCGAATACTCACCTCCTACCGCGGGTACCGCGGAACTCGGGCAATATCGCGACGTAAGTCGTCGAATCTGCTTCCGACGTTAGCCCGTGTTCGCCTCACCGTGCCACTCAATTCGCAAACCTGTTGCGAGTTCTTTGAATTCACCGCTCGCCGCTACCGCTCACGCTGCCGCCAGCGTCAGCACCCCTGCCACCACGACGCCCGCGGCCTGCAGCACGCGGACCGATTCGGCGGCCGTTGCGCCGGTGGTGACGACGTCGTCGACGACCAGCACCTCACCGCGCGGCACCGGAGCGCGCAACAGCACCCGCCCGGCCACGTTGCGTTCGCGCGCCGAGGTGCCCAGGCCCACCGAGTCGCGCACCAGTGCCCGCATCCGCAGTGCCGTGACGACGTGGATGTCGGGATTGCCGGCGACGGCGGCCCTGGCCACCCGCGCGACGGGATCGCCGCCGCGCCGCCGCGCCGCAGACCACCGGGTCGGGGCGGGCACCAGCGTCAACGGCGTGCCGACCATCCCCCAGACCAGCAACCGGTGCACCCCCACGGCCAGTGCGTACGCCAACGGCGCGACGAGGTCACCCCGGCCTCGCTCCTTGAGCGCGAGGATCGCCTGCCGCCGCGCGCCGGCGTAGCGGCCCAGCGAGAAGATCGGCACGTCGGGATCCACCCGCCGACTGACCAGCTGCGGTTCCCCGGCGGCCACCGACAGCTCGCGGGCGCACGCCGCACACCAGCGCGTCCCGGGCGCTGCGCAGCCGCCGCACTCCAGCGGCAACACGAGGTCGAGCACCACGCCAGTCTGGCCACCGGGTCTGACATGTCCCGACCGGAGACCGAGCTGTAATCAAACCCTGACCGAAAGCGCACGCGCGCTTACCTATTCGCCGTTGCGGCGCGCCCTACGATCCGAGCGACGACAGACTCGAATGTTGGGAGAGCACGATGCGGGCGGCAATACGGTCACTGGTCGTGATCCTCGGGATCACCGCGACGGTGTGCACCGGGCAAGCCGGCGTGACGCTGACGGCAGTGCACGAGCAGGCCCACCTCGACATCGCCTCGGTGCTACCCGCGCGCGGGGCGGTGGTGGGTGTCGCGCATCCCCTGGTGGTGACGTTCGGCGGTCCCGTCACCGACCGGCAGGCGACCGAGCGTGCCATCGAGGTGAAGTCGGTGCCGGCGATGTCCGGCAGGTTCGAGTGGCTCGACCGCAACGTCGTGCAATGGGTTCCGGACCGCTACTGGCCGGCCCACAGCACCGTGATGCTGTCGGTGGGCGGCCTGCGCACCGAGTTCCAGACCGGCCCGAAGGTCGTCGGCGTGGCCGACATCACCAATCACACGTTCACCGTGCGCATCGACGACGCAGCGGCGGGCCCGCGGCCGGCGCCGCACCACCGGCCGCACTTCGGTGAGGAAGGGGTGCTGCCGGCGTCGATGGGCCGGCCGGAGTTCGCGACCCCGGTGGGCACCTACAGCGTGCTCGCCAAAGAGCGCTCGGTGATCATGGATTCGAGTTCGGTGGGCATCCCCGTCGACGACCCGGACGGCTACCAGCTCAAGGTGGACTACGCGGTGCGCATCACCAACCGGGGGCTGTTCGTGCACTCGGCTCCGTGGGCGGTTCCGGCGATGGGCCTGGAGAACGTCAGCCACGGTTGCATCAGCCTGAGTCCCGCCGACGCGGAGTGGTATTTCGACACGGTCAACGTCGGTGACCCGGTGATCGTGGAACAGGGGGTGAGCAGAGCGGGAGACAAGGAGGCCGACAAGGTGCGTCAGCTGCCGCCTTCGTAGCCCGCGTTAGCGCGCCAGGCCGGGGATGGCCGCACAACCGGCGGCCGCCATGGTCGAACCGGTCAGCGTGGCGGGGATGGGCGCAGCCGGAGGTTCCGCTGCCGGGCCGGGCAGCACCACGGGCGCGGCGGCCTGCGCCGGCGGCGCACTCATCGGCGCACCCTTGCCCGTGCCGGCCGCTTTGGTCACCGGAGCGGCGGGCACCCCGTCGGCGGGCAGCGCGCCCGCCCCGGCGACCGGCACGATCGGCGCGGCGGGCACCACCGGCGCCACCGGCACCGGCGGTAGGACCGGGGGCGCGGCGGGCACCACCGGCACCACCGGGACCGCCCCGGCCACCGGTCCGGGCAGGGCCATCGGCGCGATCGGCGCCGCGGGGACCACTCCCGTCAGCTGGTCGACGCACCCGGCACCGCCGGTCCGCAACGGCGTGGCCGAGCCGTCCGGGCTCAGCGCCAAGGCGGCTCCGCACAGCCCGGCGCTGACCGCAACCGCAACGCTGAATCGCTCCAAGCTCCGCAATGCCTGTTTCTCCTTGCTCGTGCCCGATGGTCCCCGAACCGTATCGACCGCCCAGACCTGGGCAAACATCAGTTGCCGAACCGATACGCAGCTCGCGCCGTGCCGTGACCTCGGGTTGGCCGAACGGTGACTTCGATCAGTCCGAACCCCACCACAGCGACGGCCAGCTGAAGCTCAGCGCGCCCTGGCTCAGCCGGGTGATCAGCTCCTCCAGCGCCCGCAGCGGCAGCTCCATGCGCCATTCCGGCAGTAGTCCGGACACCCGCAGACCGTCCGGCGACAGCTCGACACCGGTGATCATCAGGCCGAGCGGCAGTTCCGGCAACGGCACCCGGTAGGACGGGGTCCGCACCGGCAGCTTCCACCTGCGGTGTCCGGCGACGACGGCACGAGGGCGCAGCCACAACGTGTTCCCGGTGACGTCGGCGTCGACCTCCAGACCACCCAGCGCCGGTTGCCGCGCCCAGCGCAGTCGCGCGGTCCCGTGCTCACCCAACTCACTGCGCAACTGCGGCGCCGCTTGGCGCAACACGTCGTCGAAGACCTCTTCGGAGAGCTCGGAGGACAGGTTTGCCGGGGCCGCCACCACCATCGGCGGGACCCCGGGCCGGATGTGCACGTTGTGCAGCACGGCAACGGCGCTCTGCAGCCGGTTGTCGTCCCATTTGATGTCGCGGGCGGCCACCCGGACCTCGCCCAGCTGACCGACGGGGAGACCCTGCGGGTCCAGGTCGGACTCCAGCTCGGTCACGGTGAGCACCACGTCGTGCTCACCGATGCGCACCGTCAGTTCCTTGCCGACGAGTAGCTGCTGCAGCGTGGCGAACAACGTCTTGTAGGGCACGGCGGCGGCCTGCGCGCCCACTGCCGGCAACCCCGTGGACGACCACAGCGACGCCAGCGCCTCCAGGGCGCGGAACGGGTCATCCCAACGCAGGAACGGAACCTTCGGCATCTACCGTGATTACCCCGGTAAGACCGGGGCCGCTCCCCCGATCATCAGGCCGGCCACCTCCGACCAGCCCTGCTGGGATTCAGCGGCCGACGCCGAGTACATCAGCACGCCCTGCGGGCCGCCCACATACACCGTGGACGGGTTCGCGGCGATCGCGAACAACGGGATCTGCAGGCCGCGGGACGGGGCGTCGGAGTTCACCCCGTCGAGATTGACGTAGGACACCGGATGGGTGGCGTCGTTGCGGGTGACGACGACGTCGTCGCCGGTTCGCCAGTACAACGACACCACCGAGGTACCCAGACCGAAGCCCAGCCGGCGTGGATAGGTCAGGGCGAACTGGCCGGCCTGGGTCTGCTCGACACCGGCCAGGATCACCTGTCCCCCGATCACCATGGCCGCGCGGGTGCCGTCGCGGGACAGCTGCAGGTCGGTGATCGGGCCCGGGAATCGGCTGGACACCGCGGTGGAGTCCACCGGGATGCGCGCCGGCTGGCCCGACGCCGGTTCCTGGATCGCGCGCAGCACGTTGTTGGTGTCGACCACCACCCACACCGCGTCGTCCAGTGACCAGCTGGGCCGCGACAGGTTGTGCCCGTCGGCGGACTGCACCGCCTCACCCCCGAGATCCCCGATCCACAGTGACGCGGCCATGTCCGGGGCGCCGCGGCGCAACGTCACCACCGACGCCACCTGCCGCCCACTGCGCGACAACGCCGCCCCGGTCTGGTCGCCCATCCGCCCGAACGCGCCGGGCACCGTGGTGACCTGCTGTCCGTCCAGCGCGACCAACGACCCGTTGACCAAGGCGTGCAGACCCGCGCCGGCGCCGTCGGCCACCCCCGGGTCGGTGGCCGCGACGTCGGAGGTGTTCCAGCCCTGCGCGAACCTGTCGTCGAGCGGGGCGCCGTCGGCGTTGATCACGTACGGGCCGCGGATATCGGCGCGGGCCAGCGTCCAGATGATCTGCGCGGCAAGCAATGCCCTGCTGTGCGGGTCGGTGGTGGTCAGCTTCTCCAGGTCGATGCGCGCGCCGCCGTAACCCTTGCCGATGCCGTTCTTGCCGCCGTCGGCGCGGGTCACCGGACCGCGCAACCGCAGCGGCGGCGCCAACAGGTTGCGTACCGTGTGCGCCATCTCCGGCCGCGGCCCGGCCAGCAGCTTGGACACCAGCTCGGTGGCCAGCTGGTCGTGGTCGGAGACCGCCACGTAGCGCGGATCGGGCACCACCGTCTTGCCGGTGGGGTCGGCGAAGTACAGCGTGTTGCGTTTGTAGGTGGCCTGGAACTGTTGCCAGTCCAGGAAGACGCCGTTGGGCAGCTTGTCGATGCGCCACCCTCCCGGGGTCTTGACCAGTTCGATCGGGCCCGGGTCCGGCAGCTGCCCCTCGGCGGTCTCGAAGACCCCGACGTCGGACAGTGAACCCAGGATGTCGGCCCGCATGGTCGCCGAAACCCGTTCGGCGCCACGGGTTTCCACGAACACGACGTGGTCGATCAGCAGCGCGCTACCGGCGTCGTCCCAGCCGTTGGAGGCCGACTGGGTGAGGAACTGGCGCGCCGCCAGGTGCCGGTTGGCCGGGTCGGCGGTGGCCTTGAGAAATTCGCGCAGCAACACGTCGGGGTCCATGCCCGGGGTGGGTTTGGGCAGGTTCGACGGCGCCGGGCGGTCGACGGTGCCGATGGCCTGCGGGGCCGAGGAGCTGGGCACGCTCGCGCATCCGGCCAGCACCACAGCGGTCATCAGCAGGGCCAGGATCGTACGCATCACACGCTCCACTCCGCGGGCTCGCGGTGGCGGGTGATCGGTTGCGGGCCCGTCGGGGTCAACGGTTGGGGGCTGGGCTGCCCGGAGGTGGGCGGGATCGGTTTCATCGGCAGCGGACTGGTGGTCACCTTGTGCCCGCGCACCAACGGCA
The DNA here is from genome assembly GCF_059812345.1 of Mycobacterium sp. NGS59. Taxonomy (NCBI): domain Bacteria; kingdom Bacillati; phylum Actinomycetota; class Actinomycetes; order Mycobacteriales; family Mycobacteriaceae; genus Mycobacterium; species Mycobacterium sp. NGS59. The sequence continues at coordinate 84,478 of NZ_JCALCN010000017.1, read as the reverse complement.
GGGTCAGCCGGAAGCAGGCGCCCTCGCCGGGCTCTCCCCAGGCCTCGAGCCGGCCCTGGTGCAGCCGCGCGTCCTCGATGCTGATCGCCAGTCCCAGCCCGGTGCCGCCGGAGCGGCGCACCCGCGACGGGTCCGAGCGCCAGAACCGGCTGAACACCAGCTTCTCCTCGCCGGGGCGCAACCCGACGCCGTAGTCGCGAACGGTGACCGCGACCGTGTCTTCGTCGGCGGCCATCCGGATCCGCACCGGCTTGTGCTCGGCGTGGTCGATCGCGTTGGCGATCAGGTTGCGCAGGATGCGTTCCACCCGGCGCGCGTCCACCTCGGCGATCACCTCCTCGGTCGGCATGTCCACCAGCAACTCGATGCCCGCGTCCTCGGCCAGGTGCCCGACATTGCCCAACGCGCTGTTCACGGTGGTGCGCAGATCGACCGACTCGACGGACAACTCGGCCACCCCGGCGTCGTGGCGGGAGATCTCCAGCAGGTCGTTGAGCAGGCTCTCGAACCGGTCGAGCTCGTTGACCATCAACTCGGTGGAGCGCCGCAGCGTCGGGTCCAGGTCGTCGGCGTGGTCGTAGATCAGGTCGGCAGCCATGCGCACCGTGGTCAGCGGGGTGCGCAGTTCGTGGCTGACGTCGGAGGTGAAGCGGCGTTGCAGGTTGCCGAACTCCTCGAGCTGGGTGATCTGGCGGGACAGGCTCTCGGCCATGTCGTTGAACGACACCGCCAGCCGGGCCATGTCGTCCTCACCGCGCACCGGCATCCGCTCGGACAGATGCCCTTCGGCGAACCGCTCGGCGATCCGCGACGCGGAGCGCACCGGGTTCACCACCTGACGGGAGACCAGCAGTGCGATGCCGGCCAGCAGTACCAGCAGCACGACGCCGCCGGTCGCCATCGTGCTGCGCACCAGCGAGATGGTGGCCTGCTCGTTGGCCAGCGGGAAGATCAGGTACAGCTCCAGGTTGGCCACCCGCGACGACGTCGGCGTCCCGACGATCAGCGCTGGCCCGGAAAAGCCGTCGGTCTGCACGGTGGCGTACTGGTAGGCGGCCTGACCGGCCTTGACGAAGCCGCGCAACGCGTTGGGCACCTGATCGACGGGCCCGGCGGTGGACGCGGCCCGCGGGCCGTCGCCGGGCACCATCAGCACCGCGTCGAAAGCGCCGGCCAGCCCGGCGCCGGAGGCCGGATCGGTTTTGGACGTCAGCGTGTTGCGGGCCAGCTGCAGGCTGCTGTCCAGGGAGCGGGTTTCCTCGCCGTTGACGATCCCGGTGACGGTGTTGCGGGCCCGCTCGATCTGGTCGATCGCGGCCTTGACCTTGATGTCGAGCACCCGGTTGGTGACCTGGCTGGTGAGGACGAAGCCCAGGGCCAGGATCACCGCCAGCGAAAGACCGATGGTCAAGGCGACCACGCGCAGCTGCAGCGATCGACGCCAGACGACGGCGACGGCGCGACTCAACGCGCTCATACCGCGGGGCAGGGGTCCCGAACGCCCCCAACGGCCTCTACTACGTCGCGGGGAGCGCCAGATCACCTACGCCGCGCTCTCCAAGCCGGGATCACGGAGGTCCGGCCTTGTATCCCACTCCTCGAACGGTCAGAACCACGGTCGGGTTCTCGGGGTCCTTCTCGACCTTCGCGCGCAGGCGCTGGACGTGCACGTTCACCAGGCGGGTGTCCGCCGGGTGCCGGTATCCCCACACCTGTTCGAGCAGCACATCACGAGTAAACACCTGGCGCGGTTTACGCGCCAACGCGACCAGCAGGTCGAACTCCAGCGGGGTGAGCGAGATCTGCTCGCCGTTGCGGGTGACCTTGTGGGCCGGCACGTCGATGTCGACATCGGCGATGGACAGCATCTCGGCCGGCTCGTCGTCGTTGCGGCGCAACCGCGCCCGCACCCGCGCCACCAGCTCCTTGGGCTTGAAGGGCTTCATGATGTAGTCGTCGGCGCCGGATTCCAGACCCAGCACCACGTCGACGGTGTCGGTCTTGGCGGTCAGCATGACGATCGGCACCCCCGAATCGGCACGCAGCACCCGGCACACGTCGATGCCGTTCATGCCGGGCAGCATCAGGTCCAGCAGCACCAGATCGGGGCGCAACTCACGCACCGCGGTCAGGGCCTGAGTACCGTCACCGATCACCGCGGTGTCGAAACCCTCCCCACGCAACACGATGGTGAGCATCTCGGCCAGCGAAGCGTCGTCGTCGACGACCAGAATCCTTTGCCTCATGGCCTCCATGGTGTCACCAGATCAGGACAAAACTGTCGCGCCACACGGGCGTTTCGTGATTGATGAGGACAAATCGAGGCGATTTTGTGCTAAACGACGGTCAAAGTGGCCGCCAAGGCCTCCGGATCGACGTCGGCGTACACCACCAGCCAGCGTCCGCACCACTGCGCGGCGGCCAGCTCCCCGTACACCGCGCCGGTTCGCCGCTGCAGTCCGTCGTCGCGTTCGTAGCTGTCCCGGGCCCGTTGCGGGTCTTGTTCGGCGCGGCTGCGGGCGCGCTGGTCGGCGAGTTCGGCGGGTACAGCGAGCAGGATCTGGCAGTCCGGGCGCGGCAGCCCCAGGCGCTCGTATTCGATCTGCCTAATCCAGGCCACCGCCTCGCCGGTCGCGTCTTGATGCAGGCGCGCCGCGCTGTAGGCGGCGTTGGAGGCGACGTAGCGGTCCAGGATCAGCACGTCGTGTTCGGCGGTGAGCCCCTGGATCTCCCCGACGGCCCCGGCGCGGTCGAGCGCGAACAGCGTCGCCATCGCATATACCGACTCGGCCAGGTCGCCGTGGGCTCCGCGTAGCGCCTCGGCCGCGAGGTCGGCGGTGATCGAGCGCCCGTAGCGCGGGAACGCCAACGTGGCCACCGACTTGCCGGCCGCCTCGAAGGACCTGCGTAGGCCCTCGGTCAACGTCCGCTTGCCCGAGCCGTCGACGCCTTCGATCGCGATCAGCACCGCGCCGCCCGCCGGTCAGCCGTCACGCTGGCGTGACGCTCGGTGTCGGTTGCCACGCTGGCGTGACGCTCGGTGTCGGTTGCCACGCTGGCGTGACGCTCGGTGTCGGTTGCCACGCTAGCGTGACGCTCGGTGTCGGCCGTCACGCTGGCGTGACGCTCGGTGTCGGTTGCCACGCTGGCGTGACGCTCGGTGTCGGTTGCCACGCTGGCGTGACGCTCGCGATAGAGCGACCGGGCTCAGTAGCGGTAGTGGTCGGGCTTGTACGGGCCCTCGACGTCGACGCCGAGGTACTCGGCCTGCTCCTTGGTCAGCTTGGTCAGCTTCCCGCCGAGCGCCTCGACGTGGATCCGCGCCACCTTCTCGTCCAGGTGCTTGGGCAGCCGGTACACCTCGTTGTCGTACTCGTCGTTCTTGGTCCACAGCTCGATCTGCGCGATGGTCTGGTTGGCGAAGCTGTTGCTCATCACGAACGACGGGTGCCCGGTGGCGTTGCCCAGGTTCAGCAGCCGGCCCTCGGAGAGCACGATGATCGAGCGGCCGGTCTCGCCGAAGGTCCACTTGTCGACCTGCGGCTTGATGTTGAGCCGGGTCGCCCCCGAGCGCTCCAGCGCGGCCATGTCGATCTCGTTGTCGAAGTGGCCGATGTTGCCCAGGATCGCGTGGTCCTTCATGGCCTTCATGTGCTCGAGGGTGATGATGTCCTTGTTGCCGGTCGAGGTCACCACGATGTCGGCGTTGGCGATCGCGTCCTCGACGGTCACCACGTCGTAGCCCTCCATCAGCGCCTGCAGCGCGTTGATCGGGTCGATCTCGGTGACGGCCACCCGCGCGCCCTGACCCTTGGCGGCTTCCGCACAGCCTTTGCCGACGTCGCCGAAGCCACAGATCAGCACGTTCTTACCGCCGATCAGCGCGTCGGTGCCGCGGTTGATGCCGTCGAGCAGCGAGTGCCGGGTGCCGTACTTGTTGTCGAACTTGGACTTGGTCACCGAGTCGTTGACGTTGATCGCCGGGAAGGCCAGGTCGCCGGCGGCGGCGAACTGGTAGAGCCGCAGCACGCCGGTGGTGGTCTCCTCGGTGACGCCCTTGACCGACTCGGCGATCTTGGTCCACTTCTCCTTGTCGGTCTCGAAGCGCTTACGCAGCAGGTTCAGGAAGACCTTCCACTCCGCGGAGTCGTCCTCCTCGGCGGGCGGGACCACACCGGCCTTCTCGTACTGCATGCCGCGCAGCACCATCATGGTCGCGTCGCCGCCGTCGTCCAGGATCATGTTGGCCGGCTCGCCCTCCCAGGTGAGCATCTGCTCGGCGCACCACCAGTACTCCTCCAGCGTCTCGCCCTTCCAGGCGAACACCGGGACACCCTTGGGCTCGTCGGGCGTGCCGTGTGGGCCGACGACGACGGCCGCGGCCGCGTGGTCCTGGGTGGAGAAGATGTTGCAGGACGCCCACCGGACCTCAGCGCCCAGCGACGTCAGGGTCTCGATCAGCACCGCGGTCTGCACCGTCATGTGCAGCGACCCCGAGATGCGGGCCCCCTTCAGCGGCTGCACCTCGGCGTACTCCCGGCGCAGCGACATCAGGCCGGGCATCTCGTACTCGGCCAGGTCGAGTTCCTTGCGGCCGAAATCCGCCAGCGACAGGTCGGCGACCTTGAAATCGATGCCGTTGACGACGTCGGGGGTCAGCGAATTTTCGGTCGTGGTCATGGTCGTGTTTCATCCTTCGTGCGGGCTTGTGAAAAAGGCAGGCGGCTACAGCGCCGAGGTTTGATCCTCAGCCACTGTAGCCGCCCGTCGGTATACCCCTACCCAACTGGGGGACTGTCAGGATTCCAGGTTCACCCCGTGCCGCTCCGCGAAGGGTGTCATCAGCCGGGCCAGGTCGGCCGCGACGTCGTGGTCGGACTCCGGCGGCATCGACACGTAGCTCAGGCACAGCCGCACGATCGCCCGGGACAACACGTTCGCGTCGTCGTCGCTGGTGGCCAGCCAGGTCTGGGTGAACGCCGTGGACAACCGCGCCGACGCCCGGGTGATGATGGGCGCACTGTCGGTGGTGATCAGCTGCAGCAGATCCGGCTTGGCGACCCCGGTCAACAGCGAGATCACCAGCGGGTCGGCCGCCGTCTCGACGAAGAAGGCGCGGAAACCCTGCAGGAACGACTCGTAGATGTTGCCGATGTTGGCCTCCAGCGCCGCCTTGACGGTGTCGACCAGTCGGTCGGCCAGACGCAGGGCGTAACCCTGGGCCAGGCCCTGACGGGAGCCGAACTCGTTGTAGATGGTCTGCCGGCTGATGCCGGCGGCCCGGGCCACGTCCGAGAGCGTGATGGCCGACCAGTCGCGGGTCAGCAGCAGGTCCCGCATCGCGTCCAGCACCGACTCACGCAACAGGGCCCGGGAGGCCTCGGCGTACGGAATCCGCTTCACAGGCGCGACCATAGCTGTTTTGGCCACGAAGTTGGTGCCGATCATGGGCGAGCCACCTCCACCATCACGAAGTCCGACTTCGCCGCGCCGCAGTCCGGGCAGCTCCAGTCCTCGGGGATGTCGTCCCAACGGGTGCCGGCAGCGATGCCGTCCTCCGGCCAGCCCAGCGCCTCGTCGTATTCGAAACCACACTGCACGCACTGGTAGAGCTTGTAGTCGTCGTTCATGGTCTTGCTCCTAACCTTGGACGGGTTCGAAATCGGGCTTCTCTCGGACGGCGCAGTCCGGGCAGGTCCAATCGTCGGGAACCTGGTCCCACGGCGTGCCGGCCGGAAACCCTTCCCTGGCATCGCCTTTGGCTTCGTCGTAGACGTAGTCACACACCGGACACTTGTAGGTGCTGGAAACCGTCATGCCGCGAGTTCCTTCGGGGCTCCGTACTTGGCCAGCAACTTCTCCCGCAGCCGCGGCTGCACGTTGACCTTGGTGATGTCGCCGTCGTAGTGCTCGAGCACCCGGTGGTCCATCACCTTGCGCCACAGCGGCGGGAAGTAGGTCAGCCCGATCATCGACGCGTACCCGCTGGGCAGGTTGGGTGACCCTGCCATGCTGCGCAGCGTCTGGTAGCGCCGGGTCGGGTTGGCGTGGTGGTCGCTGTGCCGTTGCAGGTGGTAGAGGAACAGGTTGGTGACGATGTGGTCGGAGTTCCAGCTGTGCACCGGTGCGCACCGCTCGTAGCGACCGTTCGGGTTCTTCTGCCGCAGCAGGCCGTAGTGCTCGAGGTAGTTGACGGCTTCGAGCAGGGAGAATCCGAAGATCGCCTGGATGATCAGGAAGGGGACCAGGCTGACACCGAACACCGCGATCAATACCCCGAACAGCACCGCGGTCATCGCCCAGGCGTTCAGCACGTCGTTGGACAGGTAGGTCCGGGGGTCCCAGGGGCTCTTGCCGAGCCGGCGGATGCGTTGCGCCTCGAGGTGCACCGAGGAGCGGGCGCTGCCGATGACGCTACGCGGCAGGAACTCCCAGAACGTCTCGCCGAACCGTGACGACGCCGGGTCCTCCGGGGTGGAGACGCGCACGTGGTGGCCGCGGTTGTGCTCGATGTAGAAGTGCCCGTAGGCGGTCTGCGCCAGGGTGATTTTGGACAGCCAGCGTTCCAGCGAGTCCTTCTTGTGCCCCATCTCGTGTGCGGTGTTGATCCCGACGCCGCCGAGCACACCCACCGATAGCGCGACGCCGATCTTGCCCAGCCAGCCCAGTCCGCCTTCAGAACCAGGGAAGCCGAGCCAGCTGAGATCGGACGCGGTGAACAGGTAGGCACCCAGGATCATGCTGGCGTACTGGAACGGGATGAAGATGTAGGTGCAGTAGCGGTAGTACTTGTCGTTCTCCAGTTGCTCCATCACCTCGTCGGGCGGGTTCTGCCCGTCCGGCCCGAACCGCAGGTCGAGAATCGGCAACAGGATGTACAGCAGGATCGGCCCGATCCACAACGGCACCTGCGCCGCGGTGTGCCAGCCCAGCTGGTTGAGACCCCAGACGATCGGCAGCATCACGAACAGCATCGTCGGCGGAATCAGCCCCATCAGCCACAGATAGCGCTTCCTGTCGCGCCACTGTGTCGCCGGCGCTTCCGCGCTCAGGGCGTCGATGTGTGTGGTCATATTCCAAACCTCCTTGTGTGTCACCCCACGTTGAGATTGGACATTACGGCAGTCTGCGTCTCCTGTCTAGACACAGAGCGCTGTTTTGTAAAGCAACTGTCCAAATTGATCGGATTTGTCTAGCTGCGGCTCCCCTGAGTCGAGTGCCGGCGCCCGTAGCCGAGGTAGATGACGACCCCGATCAGCAGCCACACACCGAACCGCACCCAGGTCAGCGCGGTCAGGTTGAGCATCAGCCACAGGCACGCGCACACCGACGCGATCGGCAGCAGCGGCACCCAGGGCGCCTTGAACCCGCGTTCCAGGTCGGGACGCGTCCTGCGCAGCACGATCACGCCGGCCGACACCAGCACGAACGCGAACAACGTGCCCACGTTGACCATCTCTTCGAGCTTGTCGATGGGAAAAACCGAGGCCGTGGCGGCGATCACGACAGCGACCAGCACGGTGATGCGCACCGGCGTGCCGCGTTTGCCGGTCTTGGCCAGGCCGCGCGGCAGCAGCCCGTCGCGCGCCATCGCGAACAGCACCCGGCACTGGCCGAGCATCAGCACCATCACCACCGTGGTCAGCCCGGCCAGCGCGCCCACCGAGATGATGCCGCTGGCCCAGTAGATGCCGTTGGCCTGGAACGCGGTGGCCAGGTTCGCCGAATGATGGTTCACCGTCTTGAGTTCGGTGTAGGAGACCATGCCCGACAGCACGATCGACACCGCCACGTAGAGCACGGTCACCACACCGAGCGACGCCAGGATGCCGCGGGGGACGTTGCGCTGCGGCTCCTTGGTTTCCTCGGCCATGGTGGCGACGATGTCGAAGCCGATGAACGCGAAGAACACGATCGACGCGCCTGCCAACACGCCGTACCAGCCGTAATGGCTACCTCCGGCGCCGGTGAGCATCGACAGCACCGACTGGTCCAGACCGCTCCCGCCGTGTTGGGTTTCCGGTTCGGGGATGAACGGCTGGAAATTGGCCGCCTTGATGTAGAAGGCCCCGACTATGACCACCAGGATGACCACCGAGACCTTGATCGCGGTCACCACGGCGGAAAAGCGCGAGGACAGTTTGGTGCCCAGCGCCAGCAGGACCGCCACCAGCGTGACGATCAGCAGGGCACCCCAGTCGACGTTGAACCAGCGGAAATGGGCGGTGGCCCCGGCGAAGTCGAACACCGTGCCGAGATAGCTCGACCATCCCTTGGCGACGACGGCGGCACCGATGGCCAGTTCCAGCACCAGGTTCCAGCCGATCACCCAGGCCAGCAGTTCGCCGAAGGTGGCATAGGAGAAGGTGTAGGCGCTGCCGGCCACCGGCAGGGTCGAGGCGAACTCGGCGTAACACAGTGCTGCCAGCGCGCAGGTGGCCGCGGCGATCAAGAACGAGATCCAGATGGCCGGCCCGGTGATGTCGCCGGTCGTCGAGGCGGTCACGGTGAAGATGCCGGCCCCGATCACCACCGAGACGCCGAAGACCACCAGATCCCACCAGGTGAGGTCCTTACGGAGCCGGGTGCTCGGCTCGTCGGTGTCGGCGATCGACTGCTCGACCGTTTTCGTGCGCCAGCGATTCGCCATCCGACCCGTTCCCTTCAAAGCGCCGCGGTGCGTTCTGTGACCGGACAGTACTGGGTACTCTGCCCAGATGGTGGGGAGCGCAGGGAACAGAAATCACGCAGTCGTCATCGGCGCCAGCATCGCCGGGCTGTGCGCGGCGCGGGTGCTGTCCGACTTCTATTCGCGGGTGACGGTCTTCGAACGCGACGACCTGCCCAGCGAACCCGCCAACCGCGCCACCGTCCCCCAGGACCAGCACCTGCATCTGCTGATGGCCCGCGGCGCCAACGAGTTCGAAAGCCTCTATCCGGGTCTGCTGCAGGACATGGTCGCCGCCGGTGTGCCGATGCTGGAGAACCGCCCGGACTGCATCCATCTGGGCGCGGCGGGTCACGTGCTGGGCACCGGCCACACGCTGCGTGACGAGTTCACCGCCTACGTGCCGAGTCGCCCGCACCTGGAATGGCAGATCCGGCAACGCACCGCGGCCATCGACAACGTCCAGATCGTGCAGCGCCCCGTCGCCGAGCCACGGTTCGAGCCCCCGTTACAGCGGGTGACGGGCGTGCTGCTGGATCCGCGGGAACCGGGAGAGGACCCCGAATTCGTCGAGGCCGATCTCGTCGTCGACGCGGCCGGACGCGGCACCCGGCTACCGGTGTGGCTCACCCAGTGGGGCTACGAGCGCGCACCCGAGGCGACCGTGGACATCGGCATCAACTACGCCACTCACCGCTTCCGGATGCCCGAGGGCCTGATCCAGGAGAAGGTGGTGGTGGCCGGCGCCTCGCACGACCAACCGCTCGGGCTGGGCATGTTGTTCTACGAGGACCGCACCTGGGTGCTGACCACCTTCGGGGTGGGGCATGCCAAACCGCCGCGGACCTTTCCCGAGATGCTGGGGCTGGCCAAAGAGCTGTTACCCGACCATTTCAACGCCGCGCTGGCGCAGTCCGAACCCGTCGGCGAACCGGCCTTCCATGCTTTTCCGGTCAGCCGGTGGCGGCGCTATCACAAGCTGGAGCGCTTCCCGGCCGGAATCGTGCCGATCGGCGACGCGGTCGCCAGCTTCAACCCGACGTTCGGCCAGGGCATGACGATGACGTCGCTGCAGGCCGGGCATCTGCGCCGGGCACTGGAATCACCGGAGGAAGATCTGGCCACCGAACTGAGTCGCCTCACCGCCAAGACCACGTTCCCGGTGTGGATGATGAACGCCATCGGTGACGTGACGTTCCACCACGCCGTCATGGACCCCGAACCACGGTGGTATCGCGCGGCGGGCGGCTTGTTCGAGCAGTTCCTCGGCGCCGCGGAGACGAATCCCGTTCTGGGAGAATGGTTTCTGCGTCGATTCTCCCTGCTCGACAGCCTGTACATGATCCCGTCGCCGTCGATACTGGGTCGTACCATCGCGCACAACATGCGGCTCTGGCTGGGCGAACAGCGGCAGCGTCGGCGCCCGGCTACAGCCCGACGGTAGCGCGGAACAGCTGGGCCGGCGCCTCGGCGGACAGCCGGATCGGACCGTCGTCGGCGCCCACCCAGGCGGCGGCGCCGCGATCGAGGATCAGGGTGTCGGACTTGGCGTGCACTGTCACCGATCCCTCGGCGCACAACAGGATCTGCGGACCGTCATGCCGGGACGGCGCGTCGACCTCATGGCCCAGCTGGTCGCCGTCGAGCACCAACAAAGCGACCGCGAACTCCTCGGCCGGGGTTTCATAGCACAGCGCCAGCCCGTCGGGGCGGACCGGCGGGCGCAGTTGCGACTCGGGGGTGGGGGTGAAGTCCAGCACCCGCAGCAACTCCGGCACGTCGACGTGCTTGGGGGTGAGTCCGCCGCGTAATACGTTGTCGGAGTTGGCCATTACCTCCAGCGCGAAGCCGCGCAGGTAGGTGTGCAGGTTGCCGGCCGGCAGGAAGATCGCCTCACCCGGGGCCAGGCTGATGCGGTTGAGCAGCAGCGCGGCCAGCACGCCGGCGTCGCCGGGGTAGCGCTCCCCCAGCTCCAGCACCGTCCGGGCTTCAGCGGCGAATTCGGTTGCGCCGGAACTGACGTAGTGGATGGCGCCGTCGAGCACAGCGGGCACCAGGACGTCGAGGTCGGGTTGGGGTGCGGTGATCCAGGTGGTGAACAGCGCGCGCAGGCCGTCAGCGTCGGACTGGTCGTCGGATCCGTCGCCGGATCCGTCGTCGGATCCGTCGCCGGATCCGTCACCGAGCAGGTCGATGAACGGGTCGAGGTCGGAGACGGCCAGCGCCTGGAGCAGCGCGCGGGTGCGTGCCACCTGCCGGAAACCGGCCAGCGCCTCGAACGGCTGCAACGCCACCAGCAACTCCGGCTTGTGGCTGGTGTCGCGGTAGTTGCGGACCGGCGAGTTCACCGGGATGCCCAGTCGCTCTTCGCGCAGATATCCCTCGACCGCCTGCGCGGCGCTCGGATGAGCCTGCAACGACAGCGGTTCGTCGGCGGCCAACACCTTGACCAGGAACGGCAGCACGTCGCCGAACCGCGCCCGCGACGCCGCGCCCAGCTGTCCGTCCGGGTCGGCGGTCAGTGCCACCAGCAACGAGGTCTCACCGTCGGCGGTCTCCAAGAAGGCCGGGTCGCCGGGGTGGGCGCCGAACCACAGTTCGGCCTCGGGATGCGCGGCCGGTACCGGCCGCCCGGTGAACTCGGCGAGGGCGATGCGCGATCCCCAGGCGTAGGTGCGCAAGGCTCCGCGTAGCAAGTCCACCGTCTTCTATCCCCGTGCCAGTCGCAGGTAAACCGCGGCCATTTCCAGCCGAACGGCCAATACTGCCAGTTGCTCCTCCACGCGCTGGGTGGCGGTCGGCGTGGTCGTGACACCCGAGTCGTCCTGCGCCCCCACCAGATACACGTCGTCGAGCCCGGCCACCCGGGCGGCCACGACCGTGCGCTCGGCGCTCAGCGTCAGCGCCAGCACCCGCAGCCGCTGCGGCAGCGGCCCGTCGATCTGCTCGTCGTGGAACAGCGCGTCCGTCACGCTGCCGTAAGCGTCGGGTCCGTGGCGCAGCGCGGTCACCGCGTCCGCCAGCCCGGTGGCCGCGACGACCTGCTGAGCGTTGCGCAGCAGCACCGAACTGCCGTGCCGGGCCAGCGCCAGCGTCGCGGCATTGTCTCCGGTCAACGCGACCCGGCAATCGGTCATCCGCGCGGCCAGCGTCTTGGCCGGATTGGTGAACAACTCGCGCGCGGCGCTGTTGCGTAGCGCCTCGGCGTCCAGTTCGTCGGCCAGCGCGGCGAGGTCGAATCCCAGCCTGGGGTCCACGGTCTGCAGCACCGCCAGACCGGCGGCCAGGTACCGGCACAGCCCGAACCCGTCCGGCGTCCACAGCCGCGGCGCCAGCACCGCGACCCGGCCGGCCGTCGAGTCCCGCAGCGGACCCTCGTACGGCGCCGCCACCACCACCCGCGCGCCCCGGCGCACCCCGGTCGCGGCCGCGCCGACCAGCGCCGGATCACCGGGGTCGTCCCCGGCCACGATCAGCACGTCCAGCGGCCCGACCCACGGCGGCGCCTCGGTCGCCAGCACGATCGGCGAGGCGGCGGCGGTGGTCAGGGTCGAAGCCAGCAGGACGCCCGCCGTCTCGGCGGTACCGCGGCCGGCCACCCAGATCACGCTGCGCGCACGGTCGTTCCCGCGCAGCGGATCCAGGTCACCTTCCTCCAGCGCGGCGGCCACGGTGCGCACCTGCGCGCCGGCCATCGACGCCGCCCGCAACAGGCCGTCCCGGTCGGCGGCGAGCAGGCCGTCGGCGTCCTCGAGGTCGATCGCCCCGACGGCGTTCACGTACCGGCCCCGGACCGGGCGCCCTGGGCCGCGATCCTTTCGCTGACCTGTGCGACCACCGCGTCCACATCCTCGATGCTGCGCCCCTCCACATTGAGCCGCAATAGCGGTTCGGTGTTGGAACTGCGCAAGTTGAACCAGCTGCCGTCGCCCAGGTCCACCGTCACCCCGTCCAGGTGATCGATGGAGTGGATCCGGCTGCCGAACGTCTTGAGCACCGCGTCCACACAGGCCGGTGCGTCGGCGACCTTGAAGTTGATCTCACCGGAGGATTCGTAGCGCTGATAGTCCGCGGTCAGCTCCGAGAGCGGTCGGTGCTGCTCGCCGAGGGCCGCCAGCACGTACAGCGCGGCCAGCATGCCGGAGTCGGCGCCCCAGAAGTCGCGGAAGTAGTAGTGCGCCGAATGTTCGCCGCCGAAGATCGCGCCGGTCTCGGCCATCAGCGCCTTGATATAGGAGTGACCGACCCGCGAGCGCAGCGGTGTGCCGCCACGTTCGGCCACCAGCTCGGGCACGGCGCGGGAGGTGATCACGTTGTGGATCACGGTGGCGCCGATCTCGCGGCCCAGTTCGCGGGCGGCCACCAGGCTGGTGACCGTGGACGGCGAGACCGGCAGGCCGCGTTCGTCGACGACGAAGCAACGGTCGGCGTCGCCGTCGAACGCCAGCCCGATATCGGCGCCGGTTTCGCGCACGAAGTCCTGCAGGTCCACCAGGTTCGCCGGGTCCAGCGGGTTGGCTTCGTGATTGGGGAACGTGCCGTCGAGCTCAAAGTACAAGGGCAGCAACGTGATCGAGCCGATCGCGCCCAGCACTGCCGGGGCGGTGTGCCCGGCCATGCCGTTACCGGCGTCCACCGCCACCCGCAACGGGCGCAGGTCGGCGGTGTTGACCAGCGAACGCAGGTACACCCCGTACTCGACCAGCACGTCTTTGTCGCTGACCGACCCGCGCGGCCGGTCCTGCGCGTTCGGCACCCCGGCGATCAGGTCCTCGCTGATGGACGTCAGTCCGGTGTCCTTGCCGACGGGTTTGGCGCCGTTGCGGCACAGTTTGATGCCGTTGTAGGCCGCCGGGTTGTGGCTGGCGGTGAACATCGCGCCGGGGCAGTCCAGCAGGCCGGACGCGAAGTACAGCTGGTCGGTGGAGGCCAGCCCGATCCGCACCACGTCCAGGCCCTGGCCGGTGACGCCGTCGGCGAACGCGGCCGCCAGCGACGGGGAACTGTCACGCATGTCGTGGCCGATCACCACCTGGCCGGCGCCCTCACCGCGCATCAGCCGGGCGAACGCGGCGCCGACGTCGGCGACGAACGGCTCGTTGATCTCTTCGCCCACCAGTCCGCGAACGTCGTAGGCCTTGATGACACGGTGGACAGCCTCCGCGGGCCATGACATTCTGCAGCGCTCCTGACGACGTGAACTCTTGGCCGCCAGCCTATCGGGACGCCTTAGTCAGCCGGGTCGGGCAGCACCCGCAAGTGTCCACGCCGGCGTCCGGACCGGTGTTCCGGCGGGGCCAACACGGACCCGCTCGGCGCGGCGTGCGCTCCGGCCGGATGCAGATGATCGCCGTTGGCGCGCGGGACGTCGTCGTATCCGTCGTATCCGTCTGTGCGCGTGCTGAACCCGTTGACGATCGCAGTTCCGCGGGCCACGGCACCCTCGCGTACCGCGTCGGCCAGCGCCACCAGGTCGTCCTCGTCGGGATTGGCGGGCTCGCAATTGAGCGGGCCGGCGTGGCGCACCAGGTCCCAGCCACGCGGGGCGGTGATGCGACCGGCATGGCCGACGCACAGGTCCCAGGAATGGGGTTCCCGCGCGGTGGCGAGTGGTCCGACCACCGCAGTGGAGTCCGAGTAGACGAACGTCAGCGTTGCCACTGCGTAGTGCGGACACCCGGGCCGGCAGCAGCGACGGGGTACGTTCACGCTCGAAAGGCTATCGCGGGTAAACGTCGCTGAAGCGCCGGACACGCGGGGTCCGATGTGTAACCGTTACCATCGGCGCGTGAGCGATTCCCGCGGCTCCGGCCGCAGTGGTCGGCCGGGGGGCGGCTGGACCGGGACGTCCGGGCACCGGTCCCGACGGCGGGGTCGCGAGCTGCGCGGTCCGTTGCTCCCGCCCACGGTGCCGGGCTGGCGCAGCCGCGCCGAGCGGTTCGACATGGCGGTGCTCGAGGCCTACGAACCCATCGAGCGGCGCTGGCAGGACCGGGTGTCGGAACTGGACGTCGCCGTCGACGAGATCCCACGGATCGCCGCCAAGGATCCCGGCAGCGTGCAGTGGCCGCCCGAGGTGATCGCCGACGGGCCGATCGCGCTGGCCCGTCTGATTCCCGCCGGAGTCGACGTGCGCGGCAACGCCACGCGGGCCCGAATCGTGTTGTTTCGCAAGCCAATTGAGCGACGAGCCAAGGACACCATCGAACTCGGCGACCTGCTGCACGAGATCCTGGTGGCGCAGGTGGCCATCTATCTGGACGTGGAGCCCTCGGTCATCGACCCGACGATCGACGACTGATCTTGGCCTGGGCGGCTCAGATGATGCCGCGCTTGAGGCGGCGGCGTTCCCGTTCGGACAGGCCGCCCCAGATGCCGAAGCGCTCGTCGTGCGCCAGCGCGTACTCCAGGCATTCATGACGGACCTCGCACCCCAGGCAGATCTTCTTGGCCTCGCGGGTCGAGCCGCCCTTCTCCGGGAAGAAGGCCTCGGGATCGGTCTGCGCGCACAGCGCCTTGTCCTGCCATTGGTCGGCAGGGACTTCCGGCAGCGGCTCGGGCTCGAATACGGCGGGCGCATCCGGGACGACGCTGAGATGAGGACGGACCGGTGCCGTCGGCATCGGCAGATGTGTCACGGCCGAGCCGGAGTTGGTGTGCGGCACGCCTCCCATTACGCCCCGAAGGTGCTCATAGGACATGACCCCGCCTCCTCGCATAGAGAATGAAATGGTTTCCCACTGTTCTGATGTACAGATGCCCAATTCGAACAAGTGATCGAATCTCGGTCTGCGACACCGGAACCGGCCGGCCAACCGGGAAATGACACTGATGTGATTAGACACGGGCGGGTGACCCTGGTCAAGCACTTCGCCGCATTTCCATACCATCTCGTGATCGAATTTCGGCGTTTCTGTTGTTCGGCCACATGGGCGTGTCGGACACAGTAGTATCACAAGTCCCTTGTGCCACAGTGGTTACCGAGGAGATCCCGGTTTCGGGGGGCGGGTACTGTCCTGCGGTGTGAAGGTCACCGTGCTGGTCGGCGGGGTCGGCGGCGCCCGATTCCTGCTCGGCGTGCAGCAGTTGCTCGGCCTTGGGCAGTTTGCTCGATCGGATCAGACCGAGCATGAACTGACCGCCGTGGTCAACATCGGTGACGACGCCTGGATCCATGGCGTACGCATCTGTCCGGACCTGGACACCTGCATGTACACCCTGGGCGGCGGGGTGGACCCGGAGCGCGGCTGGGGTCACCGTGACGAAACCTGGCATGCCAAAGAGGAACTCGCGCGCTATGGCGTGCAGCCCGACTGGTTCGGCCTGGGTGACCGGGACCTGGCCACCCATTTGGTTCGCACTCAGATGCTCAACGCCGGCTACCCGCTGTCGCAGATCACCGCGGCGCTGTGCGACCGCTGGCAACCCGGCGCACGGTTGCTGCCGGCCAGCGACGACCGCTGCGAGACGCACGTGGTGATCACCGACCCCGAAGCCGGGACCCGGCGGGCGATTCACTTCCAGGAGTGGTGGGTGCGTTACCGTGCCCAGGTACCCACCCACAGCTTCGCTTTCGTCGGAGCCGAAAAGGCCAGCGCCACAACCGAAGCGACGGCGGCCATCGGTGAGGCCGACGTAATCATGCTGGCACCGTCCAATCCGGTGGTCAGCGTGGGCGCCATCCTGGCGGTGCCGGGCATCCGGGCCGCGCTGCGGGCCACCGGCGCCGCAGTCGTCGGATACTCACCGATCATCGGGGGAAAGCCGTTGCGCGGCATGGCCGATGCCTGCCTTTCGGTGATCGGTGTGGATAGCACCGCGCAGGCGGTGGGTCGGTATTACGGTGCCCGCCGAGGCACCGGGATCTTGGATCACTGGTTGGTGCACGACGGCGACACCGCCGAAATCGACGGTGTGACCGTGCGTTCCATACCGTTGTTGATGAGCGATCCGGCAGCGACGGCCGAGATGGTGCGTGCCGGGCTGGATCTGGCGGGCGTGGCGGTGTGAGCGGGCCCGGTCCTCATTTCGAACCGGCGCTGCCGCCGGCGGGTGAGCACGGCACCGCGACTGCGATCGAAATACTGCCTGTCACCGGGCTTCCCGAGTTCCGTCCGGGTGACGACCTCAGTGCCGCCCTGGCCGCGGCGGCGCCGTGGCTGCGCGACGGGGACGTGTTGGCGGTCACCAGCAAGGTCGTGTCCAAATGCGAGGGCCGGCTGGTTCCGGCACCCCTCGATCCGGAGCGCCGAGACACCTTGCGCCGCAAGCTCGTCGACGGCGAAGCGGTGCGGGTGCTGGCCCGCAAGGAGCGTACGTTGATCACCGAGAACCGGCTGGGCCTGGTGCAGGCCGCCGCCGGGGTGGACGGATCCAACGTCGGCCGTTCGGAATTGGCGCTGTTGCCCGTCGACCCGGACGGCAGCGCGGCCGCGCTGCGGGCCGGGTTACGCGCGCGGCTCGGCGTCACCGTCGCCGTCGTCATCACCGACACCATGGGCCGCGCCTGGCGCAACGGTCAGATCGACGCCGCCATCGGCAGCGCGGGAATTGCTGTGCTGCATAACTATTCGGGGGCTGCCGACCGGTACGGCAACGATCTGGTGGTGACCGAGATCGCCGTCGCCGACGAGGTGGCCGCCGCCGCCGACCTGGTCAAGGGCAAGCTGACCGCGATGCCGGTCGCGGTGGTGCGCGGGTTGGACCCGGTGGACGACGGTTCGAGCGCGCGGCAGTTGGTGCGCGCCGGTTCCGAGGACCTGTTCTGGCTGGGCACCGCCGAGGCGCTGGATCTCGGCCGTCGTCAGGCGCAGCTGTCGCGTCGTTCGATCCGCCAGTTCAGCGACCAGCCGGTGCCACCCGAACTCGTCGAAGCCGCCGTCGCCGAGGCGTTGACCGCCCCGGCGCCCCACCACACCCGCCCGGTGCGGTTCGTCTGGCTGCAGACCGCCACGGTCCGAACCCGGCTGCTGGACCGGATGAAGGACAAGTGGCGCGCGGACCTCACCGCCGACGGCAGACCCGCCGACGCGGTGGACCGCCGGGTCTCGCGCGGCCAGATCCTCTATGACGCACCAGAAGTCGTGATTCCCATGCTGGTGCCGGACGGCGCCCACAGCTATCCCGATGCCGCGCGCACCGAGGCCGAGCACACCATGTTCACCGTCGCGGTCGGGGCTGCCGTGCAGGGGCTGCTGGTCGCGCTGGCGGTGCGTGGAGTCGGCAGTTGTTGGATCGGGTCGACGATCTTCGCCGCCGATTTGGTCCGCGCCGAGTTGGGGCTGCCCGCCGACTGGGAACCGTTGGGCGCGATCGCCATCGGGTACCCGGCCGAGCCCGCCGGGTTGCGCGACCCGGTCCCGGTCGACGACCTGCTGATCCGCAAGTGAAGACCTCCGCCGGCGCGGGTTTTGACAGACGAGGCGCGCGATGAACCTCCGGGACTCGGTGATCGAACTGCTGGGCGGTTGGGAGACACCTGACCCCGCCCAGGATGCGCTTCGGCAGGCCGTGCTGACCTTCGTGCTGGCCCGCGAAGACTCCTGCGTGCGCGAATGTGTACCGGGCCACGTCACCGCCTCGGCGTTGGTGTTCGACGACAGCGGCGAACGGGTGCTGCTCACCCTGCACCCCAGGCTGGGCCGCTGGGTGCAACTGGGCGGGCACTGCGAACCCGAGGACACCGACATCCTGGCCGCCGCACTGCGCGAAGCCACCGAAGAGTCCGGCGTCGACGGGTTGCGCGTGGACCCCGAACTCGTTGCGCTGCACGTGCATCCGGTCACCTGCTCACTGGGCGTGCCGACCCGGCACGTGGATCTGCAGTTCGTGGCCCATGCACCGGCCGGGGCTCAGATCGTGCTCAGCGACGAGTCCGACGACCTGCAGTGGTGGCCGGCCGAGGCGTTGCCGGACGGCACCGATCACGCCCTGAAGTACCTGGTGGACCGCGCCTCAGCGCGCCGCACGTCAGTGCGGCGAGCAGACGCAAAAGCCCCCTGAAACGGCCGTTTCAGGGGGCTTTTGCGTCTGCTCGCCACAACAACTAGACGTCGGACGAGTACCGGATTCCGCCGTCGGGAATCGAGACCCCCGGCCACACCCGCGCGCCGCGCAGCAGTTCGCAGCGCGCGCCGATGTCGGCACCGTCACCGATCACGCCGTCGCGAATCAGCGCCCGCGGACCGATGCGGGCGCCGAAGCCGAGGATCGAACGCTCGATCACACTGCCGGCCTCGACCTTGACGCCGTCGAAGACCACCGCGCCGTCCAGCCGCGCCCCCGGGCCGATCTCCGCACCCCGCCCGACGACGGTGCCGCCGATCAGCAGCGCGCCCGGCGCCACCGCGGCGCCGTCGTGCACCAACGACTCACCACGCTGCCCGTGCAGCGCCGGGGACGGCGCGATCCCGCGCACCAGGTCCGCCGAACCACGCACGAAGTCCTCCGGCGTGCCCATGTCGCGCCAATAGGTGGCGTCGACGTACCCGCACACCTTGACGTCGTCGGCCGAGAGCAGGGACGGGAACACCTCACGTTCCACCGAGACCTCCCGGCCCCGCGGAATCCGGTCGATCACGTCGCGCCCGAACACATAACAGCCGGCGTTGATCTGGTCGGTCGGCGGATCCTGCGTCTTCTCGAGAAAGGCGGTGACGCGGCCGTCGGAGTCCGTGGGCACGCAACCGAACGCGCGAGGGTCGCCCACCCGCACCAGATGCAACGTCACGTCGGCCTGATGCCCGTGATGGAACTCCAGCAGCTGGCCCAGGTCGGCACCGGACAGCACGTCGCCGTTGAACACCATCACGGTGTCGTGGCGCAACTTGCCGGCGACGTTGGCGATGCCACCGCCGGTGCCCAGCGCGTTCTCCTCGGTCACGTACTCGATCTGCAACCCCAGCTTGGAGCCGTCGCCGAACTCGGCCTCGAACACCTCGGCCCGATAGGAGGTACCCAGCACCACGTGCTCGATGCCCGCGGCCGCGATCCGCGACAGCAGATGGGTCAGGAACGGCAGCCCTGCCGTCGGCAACATCGGCTTGGGCGCCGACAACGTCAACGGTCGTAGCCGGGTCCCTTTGCCGCCGACCAGCACCACCGCGTCGACTTGATGGGTCGCCATCTCAACGCCGCCCTTCTGCCAGCTCCCGCCGCAACGACTTGCGCGACCGGCGCAGTGCGCTGCGCACCATCACGCGCGAACGCACCGCCAGCGACCCGCGCAGCGTCCAGCGCAGCGGAGCCCGCCACCATCCGGAATGCCGATCCGCCAAGAAGATATAGGTACTGCGGTGATGGGCGGCCAGATGGCTGGCCGGGTCACGGCCGGTGGAGTGACCCTTGTGGTGCAACACCTCGGCCGACGGCACGTACACCGACTGCCAGCCGGCCTTGCCGAGCCGGTCGCCGAGGTCGACGTCCTCCATGTACATGAAGTAGCGCTCGTCGAACCCGCCGACCTGTTCGAACGCCGCGCGCCGCACCAGCAGGCACGACCCCGACAGCCAGCCCACCGGCCGCTCACTGGGCTCCAGGTGCTCCTGGCGATAGGCCCGCGTCCACCTGTTGCGCGGATAGACCGGACCGAGCACCGCGTGCATACCGCCGCGGATCAGGCTGGGCAGGTGACGCGCCGAGGGGTAGACCGATCCGTCCGGGTCGCGGATCAGCGGACCGAACGCGCCGGCCCGCGGCCACCGGGTGGCGGCTTCCAGCAGCGCGTCGATGCTGCCGGGTCCCCATTGCACGTCGGGGTTGGCGACGATGACCCACTCGTCGACCCAGTTTTCGTCACGCTGAGCGAGCTTGGCGACGGTGCGGTTCACCGCGGTCCCGTAGCCGAGGTTGGACCCGGTGGGCAGCAACCGCACGTTGGGATAGCGCATGACGGCGGCCTGCGGGGTGCCGTCGGTGGAGCCGTTGTCGGCCAGCAGCACACTGACCGGACGCTCGGTGGCCAGCGACAACGACGCCAGGAACCGCTCCAGGTGCGGACCCGGGGAATAGGTCACCGCCACGACCGGCAGAACGTCAGTCACGCGTCGAGGGTAACGGTCGATCGGTCGAACCAAGGCCCGAAGCAGCTGTGATAGCCGCGACAAGCGCCGTGCGCCAGGGCCGTAACGGCATCAGTCCCGCCGCGGCCCACTCCCGGCTGGACAGCGCCGAGTAGGGCGGCCGCGGCGCGGGCCGGGGGAATTCGTCGGTGCCGCACGGATTGACCCGCTGCGGGTCGGCGCCGGACTCCTCGAACACCGCCCTGGCCTGCTCGAACCGGGAAACGATCCCCTCGTTGGCTATGTGCAGCAGCCGGCCGCTCACCTCGCTGTCGGCCAGTTCCAGCAATGCGCCGGCCAGGTCGGCCGCATAGGTCGGCGTGCCGACCTGGTCGTCGACCACCTTGATCGGGCCATCCCCGGCGGCCAGGCGCTGCATGACCGCGACGAAGTCGCTGCGTTGCACGCCGCCGGTGTAGACCCACGCGGTGCGCACCACGACGGCCTCCGGCAGCGCGGCGAACACGGCCTGTTCGCCGGCGAGCTTGCTGCGGGCGTAGACGCCTTGCGGTGCGGTCGGGTCGGCGGGCTCGTAGGGTCGCGGCTCGGCACCGTGAAAATCGCCGTCGAACACGTAGTCGGTGGAGACGTGGATCAGCCGGGCGCCGGTGCGCGCGCAGGCGCGGGCCAGATGTTCGGGTCCGGTCGCGTTGACGGCGTACGCGGTGGCTTCGTCGGTTTCGGCACCGTCGACGTTCGTGTACGCCGCGCAGTTGACGACGACATCGCCGGTCCGGATGATCTCGTCGGCCGCGGTGGGGTCGGTGATGTCCCATTCCGACGACGTCCTGGCCAGCACGTCGCGGCCGTCGCCGGTGGCATGCGCGGTCAACAGACTGCCCAGTTGCCCACCTGCCCCGGTGATCACCACCCTGCTCGCCACGGGATCGAGTCTGGCACGCCGGGTCCGGCTAACCGGAAAGCGGCTGTTGCGCAAGTAACCTACAGTGATGCCTGCGCAGAGTGTGGCTCGTGTGGTTCGTGTGATTTGCACGGCAATGGCCGTGATCGTCGTGCTCGGCACCGGGGTGGCCTGGAGCAACGTCCGATCCTTCGAGGACGGCATCTTTCACATGTCGTCGCCCGCGCTGGGCAGCGGGGCCGAAGACGGCGCGATCGACATCCTGCTGGTGGGTCTGGACAGCCGCACCGACGCACACGGCAACCCGCTCTCGGCCGAGGAACTGGCATCCTTGCGGGCCGGCGACGAGGAAGCCACCAACACCGACACCATCATCCTGATCCGGATCCCCAACAACGGGAAATCGGCCACCGCGATCTCGATCCCCCGCGACTCCTACGTCCAGGCGCCCAACCTGGGCAAGACCAAGATCAACGGCGTCTACGGCCAGACCCGCGAGACCAAGCGGGTCAGCCTGGTGCAGGCCGGCGCCTCGCCCACCGAAGCCGCGGCGGCCGGCACCCAGGCCGGGCGGGAGGCACTGATCAAGACCGTCGCCGACCTGACCGGCGTCACCGTCGACCACTACGCCGAGATCGGCCTGCTCGGCTTCGCGCTGATCGCCGACGCGCTCGGCGGCGTCGAGGTGTGCCTCAAAGAGCCTGTCTACGAACCCCTTTCGGGCGCCGACTTCCCGGCCGGCCGGCAACGGCTGGACGGCCCGCAAGCGCTCAGCTTCGTCCGGCAGCGCCACGAGCTGCCGCGCGGCGACCTGGACCGGGTGGTGCGCCAGCAGGCGGTGATGGCCTCGCTGGCCCACCGGGTGATCTCCGGCAAGACGCTGTCCAGCCCGGCCACGCTGAAGCGGCTGGAGGCCGCCGTCCAGCGTTCGGTGGTGCTTTCTTCGGGTTGGGACATCATGGATTTCGTGCGGCAACTGCAGAAGCTGGCCGGCGGCAACGTCGCGTTCGCCACCATCCCGGTCCTCGACGGCGCCGGGTGGAGCGACGACGGCATGCAGAGCGTGGTGCGGGTGGACGCACACCAGGTCCAGGACTGGGTCGCCGGCCTGCTGCACGAACAGGATCAGGGCAAGACCGAGGAGATCGCCTACACCCCCGCCAAGACCACCGCCCACGTCGTCAACGACACCGACATCAACGGGCTGGCATCGGCGGTGTCGGATGTGTTGAGCGCCAAGGGCTTTACCGCCGGCACCGTCGGCAACAACGAGGGCGGGCACGTCAAGGGCAGCCAGGTGCGGGCGGCCAAGACCGACGACCTGGGCGCCCAGGAGGTCGCCAAACTGCTGGGCGGGTTGCCCGTCGTCGCCGACTCGTCGCTACCGGCCGGATCGGTCCGGGTGGTGCTGGCCAACGACTACACCGGGCCGGGCTCGGGACTCGACGGCGCAACCGTCACTCAGCAGGCCCGCGTGTCCAACGCCGGATCCCCGAACTCCACCGTTCCGGCTCCGTCGCCGATCCTGACCGCGGGCTCGGAGAACCCCGAGTGCATCAACTGACGCTCAGCGCGGCGATCCTGGACCCGATGCTGCGCGCCGACCCGGTCGGCCCGCGCATCACCTACTACGACGATGCCAGCGGTGAGCGCATCGAGCTGTCCGCGGTGACGCTGGCCAACTGGGCCGCCAAGACGGCCAACCTGCTGCGCGACGAGATGGGCGCGGGGCCGCACTCCCGCGTGGCGGTGCTGTTGCCCGCACACTGGCAGACCGCGGCAGTGGTGTTCGGGGTGTGGTGGATCGGCGCCGAGGTGGCGTTGCAGGGACCGGCCGACCTCGCATTGTGCACGTCCGACCGGCTCGAGGAGGCCGACGAGGCGGCTTCCGGCGGTGAGGTAGCGGTGCTGTCGCTGGACCCGTTCGGCCAGCCCGCCCCCGGCCTGCCGATCGGCGTCACCGACTACGCGACCGCGGTGCGGGTGCACGGCGACCAGATCGTGCCCGAACCCGACCCCGGTCCGGCGCTGGCCGGGCAGTCGGCCGCCCAACTGCTGGCCGCATGCGCGCAATCGGCGGCGATGCAGGGCATCACCGCGACCGACCGGGTGCTGTCGACGGCGTCCTGGGAACGGCCCGAGCAGCTGGTGGACGGCCTGCTGGCGGTGCTGGCCGTGGGCGCGTCGCTGGTACAGGTGGCCAACCCCGACCCCGGTGCGCGGGACCGCCGCATCGAGACCGAAAAGGTCACCCGGGTCCTCTAGCCCTTTCGGCGAGGGTGCGCAGATGTGCCGCGACCCCCCGGTGCAACCGACATTTCGTGCACCCTCGACGGGCGGGGTGGACGGCATAGCGGCGGACCTACTGGCCGAACGAGATTTCCAGCAGGCTCTTCTTCTGCTCGGCGTATTCCTGTTCGCTCAACAGTCCAGCGGCGCGCTGCACGGCGATCTCGCGGATCGCGGCGGCGACGCCGGTCATGACGGTCCGCGGAGCGGGCAAGACCTCGACGTCCTCGGCCGGTGCATCCTCGGCGCTACCGGTGAGCCGCGCCGCGCTGCCATTCTTCTGACCGTCGGCGACAGCCGACGGGCCGGCCATCGCCTGCCCGGCCATCGCGCCGATTCCCATCGGGTTCAACGTGTTTGCCATGTCGAATCTTGCTGCCGCCGCTGCGGCGTTCGCGTTCGCCAGCGGTGTCATCAGTGCGGTCGGACGTACTTCGGCGGCGACCTGGGTCCAGCTCGGCGGTACCGTCAATCCCCCGACCATGTTCGCGCGCGCGAACGCCGCTGAAAGGGTCGGGGTGGGGAGACCGCCGGGGGGCGGGTTCGGAAGGGGCGCCAGGAACGGCTCCACTGGTGCCGGCCCGGTACCCGGATAGGGCTCCACCCCGTTCCAGCCGCTGAATGTCTCATCGTCATCGATACTCGAAATGGCGCTGAACGCGGCAAAAGGTAACTCCGCGAAGGAACCGAGCACCTCGGTAGGTAGGACCCCGAAAAGGGACATTGCTTCGGTTGGCCCAGTGAAAAGGAACGCGAGCAGGCTGAGGAGTTCTAACTGTTCGAACTGGGCCGGTACCGCCATCGCGGACAACGCCTGCGGCACAACCGATATGGAACCTGGCGCATTGCCGGCGGAGGTGCCGATTTGGCTGATCGCGGCGGCTTGGCCGGCCGTCGCGCCCGCGTCGGTGTTCTGGTGGGGAGGGGTGAACGGAGTCAGCACGACCGCGGCTGCCGACGACGCTGCATAGTTATACATCGCCAGGCTGTCCTGCACCCACATCTCCGCGTACAGCGCTTCGGTGGCCGCGATCGCCGGTGTGTTCTGTCCCAGAAAATTGGTCGCCACCAGCGCTGCCAGCAGGCTGCGGTTGGCGGCGATCTCCGGTGGCGGCACCGTGGCTGCGAACGCCGCCTCGTAGGCGGCGACCGCCGTCCATGCTTGAGCGGCGGTCTGCTCAGCCCGCTCAGCGGTGGTACTCAGCCAGTCCAGATACGACCCGGCCGCTGCGCTCATCGCCGCGGACGACGGACCCGACCAAGCCCCCTCGGTGAGTTCCGACACCGCCGACTGGTATCCGGAGATCGTCGTGTAGAGAGCGTCGGCCACGCTTTCCCAGGCCTGCGCAGCTGACAGCATCGGCCCCGGGCCCGGACCGGTATACATCCGACCGGAGTTGATCTCCGGCGGATAGATGCCGAAATCCACTGCTGCACATACCTCTTCTGGATGACCACCGGAGTCGCCCGACGGATGGTTCAGCGACCGAGCAGGCGGTTCTTCTGCTCGGTGTATTCCTCCTCGGTCAAGATCCCCTCGTCGCGGAGCTTGGTGAATTCGCGTAGCTCGGCCGCGACGCCGGTGACCACAGCCCGCGGCTTGTCGTTGGGGCCATCGCGGGTTTCGCCGATCGCCGCCTTGTCACCGGCGGCTCCAGCCGTCCCAGCGGTTCTGGCGCGAGCGGATCCGGCTGCGTTCTTGGCCTCCTTGCCGCCGCGCCGACCGGCGCCGACGGTTCCGGCCATGGCCCGTCCGGCCATGCCCGCAAGTGCCATCTGGGCCATCGTGCCGGCCGAAGCGCCTCCCGCCGCCGGTGCTGCGCTCACCGCCGATTCACTCAGCGAGGGCAGCGTATACGCGACAGGACGCACCGACGGGGTGGCAACGGTCCACGCCGGCGGTACCGACAACGCCCCGACGGCGTTCGCCTCACCCAGACCGGCCGACAGCCTCGGCGGCGGCACCGTGCCCGCCGGCAAGTTGAGCAGCGGCGCCGGGAACGGCTTCACTGGCGCCGGCTCAGTGCTCGGAAAGGGTTCCACGCCATTCCAGCCGCTGAGGATCTCGTCGGTGTGCAGACCCACCAGGGTGGCGTAGATGGCCACCCCGAAGTTCACTACCCCGAGCACACCGGCAGGCACGCCGATAGCAAGGGTAGCGGCGGCCGCCGATACGCCCAAGGTGATGGCGGACAGATCGGCCAGCACGCCCAGCAGGAGCAACGGGTCCTCCGCGGCCGCTGCCGGGCTCGCCGCAGCGCTCTGCAGCGCGCTGGGCACCGCGGAGAAGGCTCGCTGGGCGGCACCGTCCGCGATGGTGGCCTGGCCGGCGGCGGCTTGGTTGGCCACGCCGTCCGGGTTGGTGGTCGGCGGGGGTGGGTTGAACGGCGTCAGCTCGGTCGCCGAGGCCGACGAGCCTGCATAGCCGTACATCGCCGCCGCGTCCTGGGCCCACATCTCCCCATACTGTGCTTCGGTGGCCGCGATCGCCTGGGTGTTCAACCCGAACACATTGGTCGCGATCAGGGTCATCAGCTGACTGCGGTTGGCCGCCACCATCGGCGGCGGAACCGTCGCCGAGAACGCGGCCTGGTAGGCAGCTGCCGCGGCCTTGGCCTGAGCGGAGGTTTCTTCGGCCTGTGCAGCGGTGACGCGCAACCACGCCGCATACGACGCGGCCGCAGCGCTCATCGACGCCGACGACGGCCCCAACCAGGGACCGGCGGTCAATCCCGACACCACAGTGCGGTACGAATCCGCCGCCGAGTTCAGTCCGGCGGCGAGCGCAGCCCACGCCTCGGCCGCGGCCAACAACGGTCCCGATCCGGCACCGGCAAACATCCGAGCCGAGTTGACCTCCGGGGGATAACTCCCGAAATCCATGACTCGCCCCTCCTCGAGACACGTGGCCGCGGTGAACCCATCGCGCCGCTCGTGCTGCGGGATCCGGGACGACGGAATCACCGAACAGCCACTGTACAGCGACCGCGCACCGCGTGCCGCCAGCGAGGTCAGGCCGTATATCCCGCGCATCTACCTCCGCAGACGACCCCTGTATGGCGCCGCGAGGGTGCTCAAATGTACGGCGACACGCGGCCGGAACTGGCATTTTGTGGACCTTCGACGGGCGGGTTGCCAGGGCCCGGCAAATACATGTTGATATCGCAATATTTGGATGTTAACGTCGGGAAAACCCACAGAAAGGCGCGATGATGGCGGTGCAAGTGCTCTTGGCGAAGGCGGCATCGACGGTGGTCACCGGCGTGGTCGGAGTGACCGCGTATGAGCTGCTGAAGAAGGCCGTCGCCAAGGCGCCGTTGCATGAGGGCGCGGTCAAGGGCGCCGAACTGGGTCTGCGCGGCACCCGCAAGGCCGAGGAAGCCGCCGAGTCCGCCCGCCTCAAGATCGCCGACGTGATGGCCGAGGCCCGCGAGCGCATCGGCGAGGAGGCGCCCACCCCGGCGGTCGGAGACGTCCACGACCACGATCACTGATCGTGACCCTCGCTCTCGTCGAACCCGCCGACCCCACCCTGCCCGTCGTCTCCGACGCGGCCGGACGCATGCGGGTCCGGGTCGCCTGGGTGCGCTGCGACTCGCGGCGCGCCGTCGCCGTGGAGGAGGCCGTCGCCAAGTGCGACGGTGTGCGCGTCGTGCACGCCTACCCGCGCACCGGTTCGGTGGTCGTCTGGTACTCCCCGAGGCGCTGTGACCGCACGGCCGTGCTGGCCGCGATCAGCCAAGCCGCCGCAGTGGCCCCCAATCTGATCCCCGCGCGCCGACCCCACTCCGAGGAGATACGCAACAGCGACGTGGTGCGGATGGTCATCGGCGGTGCGGCACTGGCGTTACTCGGCATCCGCCGTTACGTGTTCGCGCGCCCTCCGCTACTCGGCCCGAGCGGCCGGCTGGTCGCCACCGGCGTCACCATCTTCACCGGCTATCCGTTCCTGCGCGGGGCGGTCCGCTCGCTGCGCTCGGGCAAGGCCGGCACCGACGCGCTGGTCTCGGCGGCGACCGTGGCCAGCCTCATCCTGCGCGAGAACGTCGTCGCGCTGACCGTGCTGTGGCTGCTCAACATCGGCGAATACCTGCAGGACCTGACGCTGCGCCGGACCCGCCGCGCCATCTCGGAGCTGCTGCGCGGCAACCAGGACACGGCCTGGATCCGGCTGGCCGACGGCAGCGAGGTCCAGGTTCCGATCGACAGCGTCGAAATCGGCGACGAGGTGATCGTCCACGACCACGTCGCCATACCGGTCGACGGCGAGGTGACGGCGGGCGAAGCCGTGGTCAACCAGTCCGCGATCACCGGGGAGAACCTGCCGGTGTCGGTCACCACCGGAGCCCACGTGCACGCCGGCTCGGTGGTGGTGCGCGGCCGGTTGGTGGTGCGCGCGCAAGCGGTGGGCAACCAGACCACGATCGGCCGCATCATCACCCGCGTCGAGGAGGCGCAACACGACCGCGCCCCGATCCAGACGGTCGGCGAGAACTTCTCCCGCCGATTCGTGCCCACCTCGTTCGTCGTTTCGGCGCTGACCCTGCTGGTCACCGGTGACGTGCGGCGCGCGATGACGATGCTGCTGATCGCCTGCCCGTGCGCGGTCGGTCTGTCCACCCCGACGGCCATCAGCGCCGCGATCGGCAACGGCGCGCGCCGCGGCATCCTGATCAAGGGCGGGTCGCACCTCGAACAGGCCGGCCGGGTCGACGCGATCGTCTTCGACAAGACCGGCACGCTCACCGTCGGGCGACCCGTCGTCACCAATATCGTTTCGCTGCACAAGGATTGGGAGCCCGAGCAGGTGCTGGCCTATGCCGCCAGCTCGGAGATCCACTCCCGGCACCCGTTGGCCGAAGCCGTCATCCGCTCCACCGAGGAACGCCACATCAGCATTCCCCCGCACGAGGAGTGCGAGGTGCTGGTCGGCCTGGGCATGCGGACCTGGGCCGACGGCCGCACCCTGCTGCTGGGCAGTCCGGGTCTGTTGCGTGCCGAGAAGGTCCGGGTGTCCAAGAAGGCACAGGAGTGGGTGGACAAGTTGCGCGGCGAGGCCGAGACGCCGCTGCTGCTGGCCGTGGACGGCAAGCTGGTGGGGTTGATCAGCCTGCGCGACGAGGTCCGGCCCGAGGCGACCGAAGTGTTGAACAGGTTGCGCGCCAACGGGATTCGCCGCATCGTGATGCTCACCGGGGACCACCCCGACATCGCGCGGGTGGTCGCCGACGAGCTGGGCATCGACGAGTGGCGCGCCGAGGTGATGCCCGAGGACAAGCTCGAAGTGGTGCGCGGACTGCAGGCCGAGGGCTACGTGGTCGGGATGGTCGGCGACGGCATCAACGACGCGCCCGCGCTGGCGGCCGCGGACATCGGCATCGCGATGGGTCTGGCCGGAACCGACGTCGCGGTGGAGACCGCCGACGTGGCGCTGGCCAACGACAACCTGCACCGCCTGCTCGACGTGCGCGACCTGGGCGCGCGCGCTGTGGACGTGATCCAGCAGAACTACGGCATGTCCATCGCCGTCAACGCCGCCGGGCTGCTGATCGGAGCGGGTGGCGCGCTGTCACCGGTGCTGGCCGCGATCCTGCACAACGCGTCGTCGGTGGCTGTGGTGGCCAACAGCTCCCGGCTGATCCGCTATCGCCTGGAGTAGTGGCGAGCAGACGCAAAAGCACCAATTTCGGGACGAAATTGGGCGCTTTTGCGTCTGCTCGCCCAGCTAACAGCAGTCCTCGCCGCGCCAGGCCCGCACGCCCTGCCACGCGGCGATGCCCGCGACCGCGAGCCCGATCACCGGGTCGATCCACCAACCGCCCGGCCAGGCCGCGGTGACAGCCAGACCGACCAACACCCCGGCGGCCTGGACCGCACACAGGTAATTCTGGGTGCCCTCCCCCGTGGTGGCCCCGGAATGCAGACGTGCCCCCAGGCGGTGGTTGGCCCAGCCCAGCGCCGGCATCAGTACCAGTGCCAACGCGGTCAATCCGATCCCGATCACCGAGGTCTCGGCGTGCTCACGGATCAGCAGATGGCGGATGGATTCGGCGGCGACGTAGGGCGCCACCAGCCAGAACGACAGCGCGACACCGCGCTGCGCACGCCGTTCGGCGGTCGCGGACAGCGTGCGGTCGCCACTGAACCGCCAGACCACCATCGCGCTGGCCAGGCCCTCGGACCCGCCGCCCAGCGCCCATCCGGTCAGCGCGACCGACCCGACGGCCAACCCCTGCCACAACCCCACGCCGCCCTCGATGAGCAGCACCGCCAGGCTGACCCAGGCCAGTCGGCGGGCCCATTGCGCGTTGCGCTGCCAATCGGCGCCGCGGATCTCCGGCCGCGTCCGCGCATGGTCACTGACGTCATGATCGTGCGCCCCGGTCGCCATCTCCATCCCATGATGCTAACGGCGGTGCAGATCTGCCCAGGGACCTCGTTACTGTGTCTAACCAATAGCTCGCGGCGGAAGAAAGACCACGAATGGCGCGCACCGCCGTATTGCACCAGGAAGGCCGATAGATGCCGAACAACGCCCCCGCCAAACCGCTGGACGGATTTCGGGTCCTCGATTTCACCCAGAACGTCGCCGGGCCGTTGGCCGGACAGGTGCTGGCCGACCTGGGCGCCGAGGTGGTCAAGATCGAGGCACCCGGCGGCGAGCAGTCCCGGCGGCTGACCTCGGTGCTGCCCGGACGCCCGCCGCTGCCCACCTACTTCCTGCCCAACAACCGCGGCAAGAAGTCGGTGACCGTCGATCTCACCGACGACGCGGCCAAACAGCAGATACTGCGGCTGGCCGACACCGCCGACGTGGTGCTCGAAGGTTTCCGGCCCGGGGTGATGGAGCGACTCGGTCTCGGTCCCGACCAACTGCGGGCGCGCAACCCGAAACTGATCTACGCCAGGCTGAGCGCCTACGGCGGCCGCGGACCGCACGGTTTGCGTCCCGGTGTCGACCTGATGGTCGCCGCCGAGGCCGGCATGAGCACCGGCATGCCGACACCCAGCGGGAAACCGCAGATCATCCCGTTCCAACTGGTCGACAACGCCAGCGGCCACGTGCTGGCGCAAGCGGTGCTGGCCGCCCTGCTCAACCGGGAACGGCACGGGGTCGGCGATCTGGTCGAAGTCGCGATGTACGACGTCGCGGTCGGACTGCAGGCCAACCAGCTGACCATCCACCTGAACAAGACCGGCGCGCCACCGCCGGCCCCGAAATCCGACGCTCCGGTCAAGAAGCGCAAGGGCGTCGGATTTGCCACCCAGCCGTCGGACGCTTTTCGGGCCTCGGACGGCTATCTGGTCATCAGCGCCTACGTGCCCAAGCACTGGACGAAGCTGTGCCAGATCATCGGCCGGCCCGAACTGATCGACGACGAGCGGTTCGCCGAGCAGCGCTTGCGGGCGATCAACTACCCCGAGCTGACCGACGAACTCGAGTCGGCGCTGGCGGCGAAGACCGCTGCCGAATGGGTCGAGCTGCTGCAAGAGGGCGGCTTGATGGCCTGCCTCGCCTACAGCTGGAAACAGGTGGTCGACACCCCGCTGTTCGCCGAGAACGACCTCGCGCTCGTCGTCGGGGAAGGCGACGAAGCGGTGACGGTCATCCGCACCCCCGCGCGTTTCGCCGCCTTCGACGCCCGGGTGACCGATCCGCCGCCGGCCGCCGGGCAACACAACGCGCTTTACCTCACCGAAAGCTCCTAACGAGGTCGGCCAGTACATGGCCTTTCTTTGAATTGCGAATGAATCGGCCGGGCCGCAAGGGATTCACCGGAGGCTACGGGGAGGATTTGGTCATCCGGCCGTAGTGGGATTCACATGTTTGCTGGACTCAGATAGGACGTCTCCCGCTGGTCCGACGCTCGGTGGACACGCAACTGGCAGATCCCGTTCACCCAGATCCGGCAGGGTGGTCCTGCCCGCAGTCGACGACGGCCGCGACGTGTTGGCGACCGGTTTCGAGGAGTCTTATGGGCAGCACCGCTGAGGGTTCCGTCAAAGCGCCGGAGCACCGAACGATCCTGACGAATCTGCGGCATGACCTTCCGGCGTCGCTGGTGGTCTTCCTGGTGGCACTGCCGCTGTCGCTGGGGATCGCGATCGCCTCGGGCGCGCCGCTGGCCGCGGGCCTGATCGCCGCGGTCGTCGGCGGCATCGTCGCCGGCTCGCTCGGCGGCTCGGCGGTTCAGGTGAGCGGGCCCGCCGCGGGCCTGACCGTGGTGGTCGCCGAGCTGATCGAGGAGCTCGGCTTCGAGATGCTGTGCCTGATGACCGTCGGGGCGGGAGCGCTGCAGATTCTGTTCGGCGTCAGCCGCATGGCCCGCGCCGCGCTGGCCATCGCCCCGGTGGTGGTGCACGCCATGCTGGCGGGCATCGGCATCACGATCGTGCTGCAGCAGTTCCACGTCCTGGTCGGCGACCATTCGCGCAGCTCGGCATGGCAGAACCTGACGGCGATCCCCGGCGGCGTCCTGAATCACGAACTGCCCGAGGTGATCGTCGGTTGCACCGTGATCGCCATCCTGTTGCTGTGGTCGAAACTGCCACCCAAGCTGCGGATGATCCCCGGTGCCCTGGTGGCCATCATCGTGGCGACGGCGCTGGCCCATGTGTTCGACATGGCCGTCGAAACCATCAATCTGAAGGGCGGCTTCTTCGACGCCGTCGGCTTCCCCAAGCTCCCCGACCACGCCCCGCACGACCAGCCGTGGAGCGCGAAGATCAGCACCATCGGCTTCGGTGTGCTGACCATCGCGCTGATCGCCAGCGTCGAGTCGCTGCTGTGCGCCGTTGGCGTCGACAAGCTGCACAACGGCCCGCGCACCAACTTCAACCGGGAGATGATCGGACAGGGCAGCGCGAACATGCTCTCCGGTGCGCTCAGTGGGCTGCCCGTCACCGGCGTCATCGTGCGCAGTTCGGCCAACGTGGCCGCCGGCGCTCGCACCCGGATGTCGGCGATCCTGCACGGGGTCTGGGTGTTGCTGTTCGCCTCGCTGTTCACCAACCTGGTGGAACTCATCCCGAAAGCGGCGCTGGCCGGCCTGCTGATCGTGATCGGTCTGCAGCTGGTCAAGCTGGCCCACGTTCAATTGGCTTGGCGCACCGGCAACGCCGCGATCTACAGCATCACCATCGTCTGCGTCGTGTTCCTGAACCTGCTCGAAGGTGTGGCGATCGGGCTGGCCGTCGCGATCGGCTTCCTGCTGGTGCGCGTGGTACGGGCACCCATCGAGGCCAAACCGGTGGGTGAGGAGACCAAGCAGTGGCGCGTCGACATCGACGGCACGCTGAGCTTCCTGTTGATGCCGCGCCTGACCGGGGTGCTGTCGACCTTGCCGCAGGGCTCCGACGTCACCCTCAACCTCAACGCCGACTACATCGACCATTCCATCTCCGAAGCCATCTCGGACTGGAAGGTCAGTCACGAAGCCAGCGGCGGCTCGGTCGTCATCAACGAGATATCCCCGGCCAATCTGTCCACCGCGCAACACAAACCGCCCACACGGCACTTCACCTCCCGCTCGCTGCGCGAGGCGCCCTGGCCGTCGCGGCGGGACCAGAACGGCGACCGGACCGATACTTCGATCCTCGACGGCGTCGAGCACTATCACCGGCACGGGGTGAACAACCTGCACCACCACGTGCCCGAACTGATCGATTCACAGAACCCGGACACGCTGTTCCTCACCTGCGCGGATTCCCGGATCCTGCCGGACACCATCACCGCCAGCCGGCCCGGTGATCTCTACATCGTCCGCAACGTCGGCAACCTGGTGCCCACCGATCCCGCCGAGCACTCGGTGGACGCCGCACTGGACTTCGCGGTCAACCAGTTAGGCGTGACTTCGGTGGTGGTGTGCGGACATTCGGCCTGCCGCGCGATGCAGGCACTGTTGGACGACGACACCGACGACACGAGCAGCCCCATCAACAAGTGGCTGGGGCATGCCCGGGAAAGCCTGGCGGCCTACCGGGACAACCATGCGGCGCGAGAAAGCAGCGCCCGCAACGGCTTCCGTTTCAGCGAGGTCGACCAACTGGCCATCGTGAACGTCGCGCTGCAGGTCGACCGGCTCAGCCGCCACCCGCTGTTGGCGTCCGCGTTGGCATCGGACGCCATTCAGGTGGTCGGCATCTTCTTCGACTTCGCCACCGTGCACGTGCATGTGGTGGACCGGAACGGGATCGTGCACACCGCCGAACCCGCCGAAGCCCGTTAGCTCTGCGGCAGCCGCACGACCTGAAGGAAGAACTCGTCGATCTGCCGGACGGCGTTCATGAACTGGTCCAGGTCCACCGGCTTGGTCACGTAGGCGTTGGCGTGCAGCTTGTAGCTGCGCAGGATGTCCTCCTCCGCCGACGACGTGGTCAGCACCACGACCGGGATCCCGCACAGCTCCGGGTCGGACTTGATCTTCTGCAGTAGTTGGCGCCCGTCGTATTTCGGCAGATTCAGGTCCAGCAGGATCAGGTCGGGTCGGGGCGCGTGCTCGTAGGCGCCGCGCTTGTAGAGGTAGTTCAGACCCTCTTCGCCGTCGTGCGCGACGTGCAACCGGTTCTTGAGCTTGTTGTGCTCGAAGGCTTCTCGGGTGATGAGCTCGTCGCCCGGGTCGTCTTCGACCAGCAGGATGTCGATCGCCCGACCGGATGGTGTCATTCGTGTGCTCCTTCTACAGTGACCAAGCCTTTTGCGATTTCCTTCGCGCCTCCGCCGGCCCCCCCGATGGGTTCAGCGTTGGACTCCGGGACCGGAAGGGTGAACTCGAACCGTGTCCCGTCGGTGTACGAGGTGTCGACCCACACGGTGCCCCCGTGGTGCTCGACGATCTTCTTGCATAGCGCGAGACCCAGACCTGTTCCACCATAGGCGTCGCGACCATGCAGCCGCTGGAAGATGATGAAGACCTTGTCGACGAACTCCGGCTGGATGCCGATGCCGTTGTCGGCCACGCTGAGCAACCAGTAGCCCTCGCGCTTACCGGTGCCCGGCTGGCAGTCGATGACGACCCGGGGCGCGCGGTCCTCCCGCCGGAATTTCACCGCATTGCCGATCAAGTTCTGCCACAACATGGTCAGCAAGGTCGGGTCTCCGCAGACCTGCGGCATGCGCGGGTTGCGCCGGACGATCTCGGCCCCGGACTCCTCGATCGCGACGGCCAGATTGGCCACCGCCGAATCCAGCGCGGTGTCAAGTTCCACCTCGGTGTACTTGGTGTTCAGCCGGCCCACCCGGGAAAAGCTCAACAGGTCGTTGATCAGCACCTGCATGCGCTTGGCGCCGTCCACCGCGAACCCGATGTACTCCACACCGCGGGCGTCGAGCTTGTCGGCGTAGCGCCGCTCGAGCAACTGACAGAACGAGGCCACCTTGCGCAGCGGCTCCTGCAGGTCGTGCGAGGCGACGTAGGCGAACTGCTCGAGCTCGGCGTTCGAACGCCGCAGCTCGGCGGCCTGCTCGTCCAGTTGTGCTTGCGTTTCCTGGGATTCGACCAGCGCCTGCACGATTACCTGGCGCATGTTCTCCACGTCGGCTGCCATCCCCCGGATGTCCGCGGGCCGGCGCGGCAGTGCGATGCGGTCGTCGAAATGACCGTCGGCGATTGCCCGGCAAGACCCGGCCAGGTTGTCCAACGGACGGGTGACCGCGCGCTGGATCAGCAAACCGAGCAGTGCGGCGGTGGCGATGAAGATCAGCACCATGCCGCCCAGCACCCTGTCGCGCCAGTCGTTCATGCGCTCGAGTCGCGCGGCACCGATGTCACGGGCCGCGCTCAGGTGTGCATTCTGCGTGTCGAAAAGTCCGCGCAGATAGTCGAAGTCGGCTTTGCCCAGCGCCGCCGTGGCATTCGGCACCACCATCGGGGAGTTCGGAGTCACGCGCGCAATCAGCGGCTCGGCGTAGTCTCTGCGCCAGTTGGCGGCGGCCGTCTCGATCGCGTCCAGGTCAGCCAACAGATCGGCGTGCCGGGCCAACCGAGACCGGATGTCCTGCGACGCAGCCTGTTCGGCGCGGACGCCGTCGTAGTAGGGCGTCAGGAACTGCGTATCGGCGGAGATCAGGTAGCCGCGCAGCCCCGTCTCCTGATCGCGCAACGCCGCTTGCAATTGCGATGCCGAAACACGCGAGGGCTGGACGTCGTCGCGCAGCGACCGCGACACCTCGTCGGTGCGGTCCAGCAGCAACGCGCCCACCACGGAGCCCAGCAGCACCAACAGCCCCATCGCGGACAGCACGGAGGCCAGCCATCCCCGCACGGTGAGCTGCGGCTTGGGCAACGTGCCCCGGGCGTCGTTCCTCACCGGGTCACCGGGTGGTCCGCTGCACGCGGACCACGGCGATGTCGTCGCTCAACCCGCCCATTCCCTGAGCGAGTTCCTCTGCGCCGTCGATCAGCGCGTCGACGAACTCCGGTCCGGCCAGCCCGGCGTGCCCACGCGCCAGAGCCAACAATCCGTCTTCGCCGAGTCGCCGGCCGCCGCTTCCGGAGTAACCCTCGAAGAGTCCGTCGGTCAGCAGCAACAGACCGTGCCCGGCCGGCAGGTGCACCTCAGTCTGCGGCCAGTCGGCGCAATTCAGGCCCAACGCCGGACCATGGGGCGGCTCGAGCCACTCCACCGATCCCGGGCCGTGCACCAGCATCCCGGGATGCCCGGCGCGCACCGCGGTGATCGGAGCGTCGTCGCCCGGTATCGCCAGGCTCAGCACCGTGGCGAAGACGCCGTTGTCGGCGCGTTCGGCGTGCAGCACCCGTTCCAGCTGACGCATCCGATCCACCCCATGCACGCCGGCGAATGTCAGTGTGCGCCAGGCGATCCGAAGCGCAGCTCCCAACGCCGCCTCGTCCGGGCCGTGACCGGCGACGTCGCCGATGAGCACATGGGTGACCCGGTCGGGGGTCTGCACGACGTCGTAGAAGTCGCCGCACAACAACGCCTTCTCCCGGCTGGGCCGGTACCGGGCAACGATCTCGAGACCCGGGTCCTCCAGCAGCAGCGGGGACGGCAACAGGCCGCGTTCGAGCAGCGCGTTCTCCCGGGCGCGCAGCTGGCTGGCATGCAGGTCCGCGGCGATCAGCTCGGCACGTTTGCGTTCGATCGCGTACAACAGCGCGCGGCGCAGCATCTCCGGTTCGACCCGGCCTTTGACGAGATAGTCCTGGGCTCCGGCGGCGACGGCGGAGGCGCCGAAGTATTCGTCGTTGAGTCCGGTGAGCACCACGATCGGCACGGTGGCATCGCTTCGCAGGATCCGGTCCAGCGCGTCGATTCCGTTGGCGTCGGGCAGATTCAGGTCCAGCAGCACACAGTCCGGGCGGGCCGAGGCCAGCTCGCGCTCGGCGTGCGCCATCGACTGCGCCCACACCACCTCGATGTCGGCGACCGCGTCGGCGATCAGTTCTTCCACCAGCACGGCGTCGGCCCGGTCGTCTTCGACCAACAGCAACGACAACGCCCGCCAGCTGGCCGCGGGGGCCACGAAACCCTGCACCGTCAAGTCCCTGTCACCCGCGGGCGCACACGCGAACTCACGTTCTTCACCAAATTCGGCCCCCTGGGCAGTGGCAACACGTCTGGTCATGGGACGACGCGCCGGCATCCGGCAAGTGCGTCGAAGCAGGTCCGAAAAGATCCGGGCGTTATCTTGCCACCTCGACTGGCTTCTCAATCGCGCGTGGACTTGGTCGTCAGCTGGATACTAGGCGGTGGGACGCGGGTTTTCCTGTCGTTCTGGCAAATGTCATCGGAGCTGCTTACGCCGGCGTCAGCGCAACAGGGCCCGGGACATCACGACTCGCTGAATCTGGTTGGTGCCTTCGTAGATCTGGGTGATCTTGGCGTCGCGCATCATCCGCTCGACCGGGAAGTCGATGGTATAGCCGGCGCCGCCGAACAGCTGCACCGCGTCCGTGGTGACTTCCATGGCCACATCGGAAGCCAGGCACTTCGACGCCGCGGAGATGAAGCCCAGATTGCCTTCGCCGCGCTCGGCGCGGGCGGCGGCGGTGTAGACCATCAGCCGGGCGGATTCCACCTTCATGGCCATGTCGGCGAGCATGAACTGCACGGCCTGGAACGAGCTGATCGACTGGGCGAACTGCTTGCGGTCCTTGGTGTAGGCGATCGCCGCGTCCAGGGCGCCCTGCGCGATGCCGACGGCCTGGGCCCCGATGGTCGGACGGGTGTGATCCAGCGTCGCCAGCGCGGTCTTGAATCCGGTGCCGGGCTCGCCGATGATGCGGTCGCCGGGGATCCGACAGTTCTCGAAGTACAACTCGGTGGTGGGCGACCCCTTGATGCCCAGCTTGCGTTCCTTGGGGCCGATCTGGAAGCCCTCGTCGTCGATGTGCACGATGAACGCCGAGATGCCGTTGGCGCCCTTGTCCGGATCGGTCACGGCCATCACGGTGTACCAGGATGACTTGCCGCCGTTGGTGATCCAGGCCTTCGCGCCGTTGAGGATCCAGTCGTCGCCGTCGGCCTTGGCCCGGGTGCGCATCGACGCGGCGTCCGATCCGGCCTCGCGTTCGCTCAGTGCGTAGGAAGCCATCGCGGTGCCGTCGGCGATGGACGGCAACACCTGCTTCTTCAGCTCGTCGGAGCCGCGCAGGATCAACCCCATGGTGCCCAGCTTGTTGACCGCGGGAATCAGCGATGCCGACGCGTCGACGCGGGCGACCTCTTCGATGACGATGCAGGCCGCCACCGAGTCCGCGCCCTGCCCGCCGAATTCCTCGGGGACGTGCACGGCGTTGAATCCCGAGGCGTTCAGCGCGTCCAGCGCTTCCTGCGGGAACCGGGAGTTCTCATCGACGTCGGCGGCGTGCGGGGCGATCTCCTTTTCCGCCAGCGCACGGATCGCCGAGCGCAACTCCTGGTGCTCCTCGGGCAGTTGAAACAGATCGAACGACGGATTTCCGGCCCATCCAGCCATCGCCAGCCTCCTTGCTACTCGTCGGTAACTTTACCCTGTAGCTGCTGCAACGCCGCATCCTTGGCCGCGACGGTCTGCGCCAGCCGGTCCTGGAACTCGACGATGCGCGCCCGCAGTTGCGGGTCCGACGATCCCAGCATGCGCACGGCCAGCAGTCCCGCGTTGCGGGCGCCACCAATCGACACCGTGGCCACCGGCACCCCGGCCGGCATCTGCACGATCGACAACAGCGAATCCAGCCCGTCCAGCCGCGCCAGCGGCACCGGGACACCGATCACCGGCAGCGGGGTCGCCGAGGCGACCATGCCCGGCAGGTGCGCGGCCCCGCCGGCACCGGCGATGATCACCTCGAGACCGCGGTCGGCGGCCTCGCGCGCGTAGTCGAACATGACCGCCGGAGTGCGATGCGCCGAGACCACGCGGACCTCGTGCGGGACGTCGAATTCGGCCAGGGCCGCGGCGGCGTCCTGCATCACCGTCCAGTCGCTGTCGCTGCCCATGATGACCCCGACTCGGGGCTGCGGGCTGGTGTCACTCATGCGCGTCCCATCCGTCCGTCCACTGCGCGTGCGACAACCAGTGTGCCGCCAGCTCGGCCCGTTCCCGCAGCGTGGCCAGGCTTTCCGGGCCGGGGTCGTCGGTGCCGAGGAAGTTGATGTGCCCGATCTTGCGCCCCGGCCGCTCGGCCTTGCCGTACAGGTGCACCCTGGCGTCGGGCATCCGGGCGAACAGGTGATGCAGCCGCTCATCCATGGATATCTGCGGCGTCTCGTCCGCTTTCGCGCCCAGCACGTTGGCCATCACGGTCCACGGCACGACGGCCGCGGTATCGCCGAGCGGATAGTCCAGTACCGCGCGCAGGTGCTGCTCGAACTGGCTGGTCCGCGATCCGTCCATGGTCCAGTGCCCCGAGTTGTGCGGCCGCATCGCCAGCTCGTTCACCACCAACCGCCCGTCGGTGGTCTCGAACAGTTCCACGGCCAGCACCCCGACCACGCCCAGTTCGTCGGCCAGCCGCAGCGCCAGCTGCTGGGCTTCGACGGCCAGCGCCTCGGACAGCTCCGGTGCAGGCGCGATCACCTGCACGCAGATGCCGTCGCGCTGCACGGTCTCCACCACCGGCCAGGCCGCGCCCTGACCGAACGGCGAGCGGGCCACCAGCGCGGACAGCTCCCGGCGCAGCACCACCCGCTCCTCGACGAGTGCCGGCACCCCGCCGGCCAGATATTCGCCCGCGATCTCGCGGGCGTGCGCAAGATCACGCGCCATCGCGACACCGCGGCCGTCGTAGCCGCCCCGGGCCGCCTTGACGACGACGGGACCGTCGGCGAACGCCGCCAGCTCACCGAGGTCGTCCTGACTCTCGAGGCCGAGGTAGCGCGGCACCGGCATGTTCAGCGCCGCCAACCGCCGCCGCATCACCAGCTTGTCCTGGGCGTGCACCAGGGCGGGCGGGGGCGGCAGCACGTTGACGCCCTCGGCGACCAGCTTCTCGAGCAGCTCGGACGGCACATGTTCGTGGTCGAACGTCAGCGCGGTGGCCCCGGCGGCCACCCGGCGCAGGTCCTCCAGCTCGGTGTGCGAACCGATGACCACGTCGGGGCTGACCTGGGCGGCCGGGTCGTCGGTCGAGTTTGCCAGCACACGCAGGGTCTGCCCGAGGGCGATAGCGGCCTGGTGCGTCATCCGGGCCAATTGACCACCGCCGACCATGGCTACCAGGGGAGTTCGGGGACTCGGCACGGCCCTCATGTTGTCACGGCACCTGACCGGCGTGTTTAGTGGCCTTAAACGGCTCAGAATGCCAAATCGTTATGTACCATTTTGCGCCGATTTCGAGATCATCCGTAGACTGGCGTGCTGTGTCCTTTGCCGATGCCACGATCGCGCGTCTCCCCGCGGCTGTTCAGCCCTTTGCGATGCGCCACCACGAGCTGATCAAATTCGCCATCGTCGGCGGCACCACATTCATCATCGACTCGGCCATTTTCTACACGCTGAAGCTGACCATTCTCGAACCCAAACCGGTGACGGCCAAAGTCATCGCCGGGATCGTCGCGGTGATCGCGTCCTACATTCTGAACCGCGAATGGAGCTTCCGTAACCGGGGCGGCCGCGAACGCCACCACGAAGCGTTGCTGTTCTTCGCGTTCAGCGGCGTCGGTGTGTTGCTGAGCATGGCGCCGCTGTATTTCTCCAGCTACGTCCTGCAGCTGCGGGTGCCCAATGTGTCGTTGACCGTGGAGAACCTGGCCGACTTCCTGTCGGCCTACATCATCGGGAACCTGCTGCAGATGGCGTTCCGGTTCTGGGCCTTCCGGCGCTGGGTGTTCCCGGACGCGTTCGCCCGCGACCCGGAGAAGGCGCTGGAGTCGGCGCTGACCGCCGGCGGTATCGCCGAGGTCTTCGAGGACGAGCTGGAAGAGGGCAACGTCACCTTGCTGCGGTCCTGGCGCAACCGCGCCGGCAAGACTCAGCTGGGAGATTCCTCCGAGCCCAGGGTGTCGAAGACTTCGTGATACAGCAGCGCGTGCACATCGCGCAGCCGCGGAATGTTGTGAAACTCCAACGGATCCTGTGACGCCGACTCGATGATCAGCGTTCCGGTGCGGAAGATCCTTTCGAAGACTCTGTCCCGGAACTCCACGCTGTTGATCCGCGCCAGCGGGATGTCGATGCCGCTGCGGGTCAGCACGCCGTGGCGGTACATCACCCGCCGGTTGGTCACCACGAAATGCGTGGTGAGCCAGGACAGGAACGGCCACACCGTCAGCCAGCCGACGATGATCAACCAGATACCCCAGATCACGCCGTAGATGATGTTCTTCGTCATCGGCTGCCACGGGGTGGAGTCGACGAACCCGGAACCGAGCGAGGCCAGCGCGGTCGCCACGATCAGCGCCAGGACCGGCAGGATCAGACGTTTCCAGTGCGGGTGACGGTGCAGGACCACCTGCTCGCCCTTGGCCAGTGCGTTGTCCGGATAGCCCACCGCCCCAAGCTAACGCAAATGGATCACGTCACCGGCGGAAACCACGACGTTCTGCCCGGATTTGTCGGCGTCGCTGTCCCAGGTTTCCAGGCACAACCGGCCCTGCTCGTCGATGTCGCGCGCGATCCCGACGACGGCTCGGTCGCCGGGGAGTTCGGCCCGGACCCGCGATCCGAGGGTCAGGCTGCGGGCCCGGTAGTCGTTGGCCAGCTGGGGGTCGGCTCCCCGCACGGCGCGCCAGGCGGCGATGCGCTCCCCCAGCTCGCGCAACAACCGACGCACCAGCAGGTTGCGATCCAGCTGCGCGACGCCCTCGTTCAGTAGCGAGGTCGCACCGACGTCGGGTGGGGCGTCGCTGACGTTGAGCCCGATGCCGACCACCGCGAACGGTTGTGCCACCTCGGCCAGGATGCCGGCCAGCTTGCCGCTCCCGGCGAGCACGTCGTTGGGCCACTTCAGCCCGGCTTCCACCGGGCTCACCGCGGCCACCGCGTCCACGACGGCCAGCCCGGTAGCCAGCGACAGCCAGCCCCACCCGGCCGTCGGGACGTCGTCGACTCGGACCCCGACCGACATCGTGATCTGCCCTCGCGGCGCCGCCGTCCAGTTCCGGCCATGCCGTCCGCGGCCGGCGGTCTGTTGTTCGGCGATCAGCACCGCGCCGTCGATGTCGGCGCCGTTCGACGCCCGGGTCAGCAGGTCGGCGTTGGTGGAACCGGTTTGCTCGACGACGTCGAGTTGCCGCCAGTAGGAGTCGTCGCCGATCACCTCGGCGCGCAGGGCGGCCTCGTCGAGCCGGTCGCGGTCGGTCACGCGATCAGCTTAAAGACCCGCTTTGCCGGGTCATCCCGGCGCGCCGACGCTCAGCCGCCTACTCGTCCGCGCCGAGCGTGTCGCCAGTGCGAAAATCGACCCGAATTTTGACAGTGGTTACACGCTCGGCGGGGCCAGCG
This sequence comes from Mycobacterium sp. NGS59, assembly GCF_059812345.1. Taxonomy (NCBI): domain Bacteria; kingdom Bacillati; phylum Actinomycetota; class Actinomycetes; order Mycobacteriales; family Mycobacteriaceae; genus Mycobacterium; species Mycobacterium sp. NGS59. Next base: position 41,714 of record NZ_JCALCN010000017.1, on the reverse strand, counting down.
AAGGCTCAGCGTCCGAGCATGTCCCTGACCGCCAGATGGCTGAACAGCATGCTGGTGCCGATCGGGTTGCCGCCGCCGGGATAGGCCAGCCCGCTGGGCGCGGCCATCGTGTTGCCGGCGGCGTACAGGCCGGGGATCGGATTGCCCGAGGTGTCCAGCACCCGCGCGGCGGCGTCGGTGCGCAGTCCACCCTTGGTGCCCAGGTCGGAAATGCCGAAGGCGGCGGCGTGATACGGCGGCCGGTCGATGGGCACCAGCGGCGAGGCGCCGCCGGAGAACGCCCGATCGAATGCCTCGTCGCCGCGGCCGAAGTCCTCGTCCACCCCGGCGGCGGCGAACTGGTTGAACCGGGCCACCGTCGTCGCCAACTGGCCCGGCGGCACCCCGATCTGGGTGGCCAGCGCCTCCAGCGTGTCGGCGGTGTGCCACAGCCCGGCCGCGACGTATTTTTCGGTCTCCACGATCGAGACGTTGGCCGCCTTGACCGGCGGCACCTCCCCTTCGCGGTCGTCGTAAATCATCCAGTACGGCAACGTCACCGACTCGTCCTGCAGCTTGCCGATGATCTCGCGGCCGGCGCGGTCGTAGGCCCGGGATTCGTTGACGAATCGGTTGCCGTCCTGGTTGACGAAGATGCCGCCGGTGAACCACAGCGCGAACGCCGAGCGGCCGTCGGGATGCGTCATGCCCGGCGACCACCACGCCTGGTCCAACAGGTCGGTGTCGGCGCCGACGGCGATGCCGGCCTGCAGCGCCTGGCCGAGGCTGCCCGGCCCGCCCATGGTGTCGCGCGCGTGACCGGGCACGCCGTAGCGGCGGCGCAGCTCGTCGTTGTCTTCGAAACCGCCGGCGGCCAGCAGCACTCCGCGCCGGGTGCGGATCGCGGTGCGTTTGCCCCAGTTGTCCACGACGGCACCCACGACCCGACCGTCGGACACCACCAGCTCGACCAGCGCGGTGTCCCGGCGCAGCGAGGCGTTCGGGTACTGCTTGATCGCCGTCAGGAACCGCGCGATCAGCGCGCGGCCGCCGACGTAGTAGTCGGGCGGGGTTTCGGCGCCGAGCCGGTCGGTGTCCAGCGGTCCGCGGATCTCGTCGCGCAGTTCCGGAGCGGCGGCCACCTTCAGCGGCTTCGCGGCGATGTGACGCTGGCCGTCCAGTCGGGCTTTGGGCGCCTTGCCGTAATAGTCGGGCCAGGGCAGCGGCACGAATTTGATGACGGGATCCTGCTCGAGGTATTCGATCAGGGGCGCGCCGCCGCGCACGAACGTTTCCTGCAGTTCCCGCGGGGTCCGGTCGCCCACCACCGCGTGGTAGTAGGTCAGCGCGTCCTCGATGGTGTCGTCGGTGCCCGTGCGCTTGAGGACGGGATTGCACGGAAACCACACGCCGCCACCGCCGGAGTAGGCGGTGGTGCCGCCGAACTTGTCGGTCGACTCGACGAGCAGCACATTGAGGCCTTCGCGGGCGGCGGTATACGCGCCGGTCACGCCGCCGCCACCGGATCCGGCGACCAACACGTCGCACTCCTCTGCCCAGCGCATTTCCGGATGGCCGTCCATGCCCGGAGACTACTTAAGGGCTCATTAAGGGTCGGGCCGGGTCTGCCGATAACATCGACTCCCATGACAAGCGTCGCCGACCACACCGCAGAGCCCGCCGCCGAGCACACGATCGACATCCACACCACCGCGGGCAAGCTCGCGGAGCTGCACAAGCGTCGGGAGGAGTCGCTGCATCCGGTCGGTGAGGCCGCCGTCGACAAGGTGCACGCCAAGGGCAAGCTGACGGCGCGGGAACGGATTACCGCACTGCTGGACGAGGATTCGTTCGTCGAGCTGGACGCGCTGGCCAAGCACCGCAGCACCAACTTCGGGCTGGAGAAGAACCGTCCGGTGGGCGACGGCGTCGTCACCGGTTACGGCACCATCGAGGGCCGCGACGTCTGCATCTTCAGCCAGGACGCCACGGTGTTCGGCGGCAGTCTGGGCGAGGTGTACGGCGAGAAGATCGTCAAGGTGCAGGAGCTTGCGATCAAGACCGGGCGTCCGCTGATCGGCATCAACGACGGCGCCGGCGCCCGCATCCAGGAGGGCGTCGTCTCGCTGGGCCTGTACAGCAAGATCTTCCGCAACAACATCCTGGCGTCCGGCGTCGTCCCGCAGATCTCGCTGATCATGGGCGCCGCGGCCGGCGGCCACGTGTACTCCCCCGCCCTGACCGACTTCGTCATCATGGTCGACCAGACCAGCCAGATGTTCATCACCGGACCCGACGTGATCAAGACCGTCACCGGCGAGGACGTCACCATGGAGGAACTCGGCGGCGCCCACACCCACATGGCGAAGTCGGGCACGCTGCATTACGTCGCGTCCGGGGAGCAGGACGCCTTCGAGTACGTGCGCGACCTGCTCAGCTACCTGCCGCCGAACAACGCCACCGACCCGCCGCGGGAGCCGGCGCCGCTGCCGGTGGGTCCGATCGAGGACAACCTGACCGACGAGGACCTCGAACTGGACACCCTGATCCCGGACTCGCCCAACCAGCCCTACGACATGCACGAAGTGATCGTGCGCATCCTCGACGACGACGAGTTCCTCGAGGTGCAGGCGGGCTACGCGCAGAACATCATCGTCGGGTTCGGTCGCGTCGAGGGCCGGCCGGTCGGGATCGTGGCCAACCAGCCCACCCAGTTCGCCGGCTGCCTGGACATCAACGCCTCGGAGAAGGCCGCCCGGTTCGTGCGGACCTGCGACTGCTTCAACATCCCGATCGTGATGCTGGTGGACGTGCCGGGGTTCCTGCCGGGCACCGGCCAGGAATACAACGGCATCATCCGGCGCGGCGCCAAGCTGCTCTACGCCTACGGCGAGGCGACCGTCCCGAAGATCACCGTGATCACCCGCAAGGCCTACGGCGGCGCTTACTGCGTGATGGGTTCGAAGGACATGGGTTGCGACGTCAACCTGGCGTGGCCGACGGCCCAGATCGCGGTGATGGGCGCCTCCGGCGCGGTCGGGTTCGTGTACCGGCAGAAGCTGAAGGAGGCCGCGGAGGCCGGCGAGGACGTCGACGGGCTGCGGCTGCAGTTGCAGCAGGAGTACGAGGACACCCTGGTCAACCCCTACATCGCCGCCGAGCGCGGCTACGTCGACGCGGTGATCCCGCCGTCGCACACCCGCGGTTACGTCGGCACCGCGCTGCGGCTGCTGGAACGCAAGATCGCGCAGTTGCCGCCGAAGAAGCACGGGAACATCCCCCTGTGAGGCAACTAGTGCCGAGCAGACGCAAAAGCACCCCATTTCGGCACGAAATGGGGACTTTTGCGTCTGCTCGCCCAACTTCACCAGCGACGGGAGTGAGATGACTGAGGTGACCGAGGAGACGCAGCCGGCCGAGGAGGCGCCGCACGCGCACGAACCGCACCTCAAGGTCGTCAAGGGCCACCCGAGCGACCAGGAGCTGGCGGCGCTGATCGCCGTGTTGGGCTGCATCGGCGGTGGGACGCCCCCACCGGAACCCGAACCGGCCCGGTGGGGTCTGCCGGTGGACAAGTTGCGCTACCCGGTCTTCAGTTGGCAGCGCATCACCCTGCAGGAAATGACGCACATGCGTCGATGATCCGCCTGGTGCTCGGGTCGGCCTCATCGGGACGGCTCACGGTGCTGCGCCAGGCGGGTGTCGACCCGCTGGTGCTGGTCTCCGGCGTCGACGAGGACGGACTGATCGCCGCGCTGGGTCCGACCGCCGCGCCCGGCGAGGTGGTGCGGGCGCTGGCCACCGCGAAGGCCGAACACGTGACGTCGGTGCTGCCCGACCGTGCGGTCACGGCGGATTGCGTTGTGCTCGGCTGTGATTCGATGCTCTACCTCGACGGCCGGTTGTGCGGCAAACCCGCGTCGGTCGAGGACGCGCGCCGGCAGTGGGAGTCGATGGCCGGACGCCGCGGACACCTGCACACCGGGCATTGCCTGGTTCGGATACGCGACCACACCGTCGTGCGAACCGAGGCCGAAACATCGGTCACCACAGTGCAATTCGGGACCCCGTCCCGCGACGACCTGGAGGCGTACCTGGCCAGCGGCGAACCGCTGAAGGTGGCGGGCGGGTTCACCCTGGACGGCTTGGGCGGCTGGTTCGTCGACGGGGTGGACGGCGACCCGTCGACCGTGATCGGCGTGAGCCTGCCGCTGTTGCGCTCGCTGTTGGGACGGGTCGGGGTGTCGGTCGCGTCGTTGTGGGCCGCCAATCCGACGCCGGAATCGGAGTAACAGCTAAACGCTCGACTTGCAGTTGATCGGGGGTGAGCGACTGAGCGGTGTCGGTGACGATTTCCGCCGCATTGCCGGCTCAAGCACGGTTGTGAAGCCTTGGCTTTGAGTGTGAAGTGACGGCTTTCGGCGTGCAGTCTGGGCGGGAAAATCGGCAGGATCCCGCCCAGGTTTCACCCCCAACGCCCAGATTTCACGCGCAACGCCCAGGTTTCACGCGCAACGCCCAGGCTTCACGCGCAACGCCCAGGTTTCACACCAAAAGCCCGGCGCACCGCACCGCGGCGCGGTCTGAAGGTCGAAACGATGCGGTCGGCGAAGCCTTAATCCGCAGCCGAGAACCAACCCTGCAGACGCCCGAGAAGCACTGCGCCCAACACTCAACCGAGCTGTTCGACTCGCTTTAGTAGGCTCGGTGACGTGCCACTTCCCCCAGATCCCAGCCCCACCCTGTCGGGCTACGCCAACCCCGAACGGCTCGTCACGGCCGACTGGCTGTCCGCCCACATCGGCTCTCCCGGCCTGGCAATCGTCGAATCCGACGAGGATGTGCTGCTCTACGACGTCGGCCACATTCCCGGAGCCGTCAAGATCGACTGGCACACCGACCTCAACGACCCACGGGTGCGCGACTACATCACCGGTGACCAGTTCGCCGCGCTGATGGACAGCAAGGGCATCGCCCGCGACGACACGGTGGTGATCTACGGCGACAAGAGCAACTGGTGGGCGGCCTACGCGTTGTGGGTGTTCACCCTGTTCGGTCACCCCGATGTGCGCCTGCTCAACGGCGGACGCGACCTCTGGCTCGCCGAACGCCGCGACACCACCCTTGAGGTCCCGACCAAGACCTCGGCCGGCTATCCCGTCGTGCAGCGCAACGACGCGCCGATCCGGGCTTTCAAAGAAGACGTGCTCGAGGCGCTGGGCAGTCAGCCGCTGATCGACGTGCGCTCCCCCGACGAATACACCGGCAAGCGCACCCACATGCCCGACTACCCCGAAGAGGGCGCGCTGCGCGCCGGCCACATCCCCACCGCACGGTCCATCCCGTGGGGCAAGGCCGCCGACGAGAACGGCCGCTTCCGCAGCCGCGAGGAACTCGAAGAGCTCTACGGCTTTCTGAACCCCGACGACCGGACCATCGTCTATTGCCGCATCGGCGAACGGTCCAGCCACACCTGGTTCGTGCTGACCCATCTGCTGGGCAGATCCGGCGTGCGCAACTACGACGGGTCGTGGACCGAGTGGGGTAACACCGTGCGCGTGCCGATCACCGCCGGCCCCGAACCAGGACCAGCACCGGCCACATGACGATGCCCGCGCCGCTGGCCGAGGTGGTGTCCGACTTCGCCGAAGTCCAGGGCCAGGACAAGCTGCAGCTGCTGCTGGAGTTCGCCGGTGAACTCCCAGCCCTGCCGGCACATTTGGCCGAATCCGCGATGGAGCCGGTCCCCGAATGCCAGTCACCGCTGTTCCTGCACGTCGACGCCCGCGACCGCGACCGGGTGCGGCTGCATTTCAGCGCGCCGGCCGAGGCGCCGACCACCCGCGGATTCGCGTCGATCCTGGCCGCCGGCCTCGACGAGCAACCCGCCGCCGACATCCTCGCGGTGCCCGAGGACTTCTACACCGATCTCGGTCTGGCCGAGCTGATCAGCCCGCTGCGGCTGCGCGGAATGTCGGCGATGCTGGCGCGAATCAAGCGCCGGCTTCGCGAATCCGCCTGAATCGGGGAACCGCGTGACCGGGCCGACGGGGCGCCGCATAAACTTCCCCGACAAGGCTTGTAAGAAATTCTCTTAAAGACGAAAAGACGTCCAAACCAGGAGGCGCAGTGCCCAGTCACGCCAGTTCGCGGATCTCCAAAGTTCTCGTCGCCAACCGCGGCGAGATCGCCGTCCGGGTGATCCGGGCAGCCCGGGATGCCGGACTCGCCAGCGTGGCGGTGTACGCCGAGCCCGACGCCGAGGCTCCGCACGTCGCCCTGGCCGACGAGGCCTTCGCGCTGGGCGGCCAAACCTCCGCGGAGTCCTACCTGGACTTCGGCAAGTTGCTCGACGCGGCCGCCAAGTCCGGCGCCAACGCCGTGCACCCCGGCTACGGCTTCCTGTCGGAGAACGCCGACTTCGCTCAGGCGGTGATCGACGCCGGCCTGATCTGGATCGGGCCCAGCCCGCAGTCGATCCGCGACCTCGGCGACAAGGTCACCGCGCGCCACATCGCTGCCCGCGCGCAGGCTCCGCTGGTGCCCGGCACCCCCGACCCGGTCAAGGACGCCGACGAGGTGGTCGCGTTCGCCAAGGAGTACGGCGTGCCGATCGCGATCAAGGCCGCGTTCGGTGGCGGCGGCCGCGGCATGAAGGTGGCCCGTTCCATCGAGGAGATCCCCGAGCTGTTCGAGTCGGCCACCCGGGAGGCCGTCGCCGCGTTCGGCCGTGGTGAGTGCTTCGTGGAGCGCTATCTGGACAAACCCCGCCACGTCGAGGCACAGGTGATCGCCGACCAGCACGGCAACGTCATCGTCGCCGGCACCCGGGACTGCTCGCTGCAGCGTCGGTTCCAGAAGCTGGTCGAGGAGGCGCCGGCGCCGTTCCTCACCGACGCCCAGCGCAAGGAGATCCACGAGTCCGCCAAGCGGATCTGCAAGGAAGCTCACTACTACGGCGCCGGCACCGTCGAGTACCTCGTCGGCCAGGACGGGCTGATCTCGTTCCTGGAGGTCAACACCCGCCTTCAGGTGGAGCACCCGGTCACCGAGGAGACCGCCGGGATCGACCTGGTGCTGCAGCAGTTCAAGATCGCCAACGGCGAGAAGCTCGACATCTCCGAGGACCCGACGCCGCGCGGGCACGCCATCGAGTTCCGGATCAACGGCGAGGACGCCGGTCGCGGCTTCCTGCCCGCGCCCGGCCCGGTGACCCGCTACGACACCCCCAGCGGTCCCGGCGTCCGGCTGGACTCCGGTGTGGTGGCCGGTTCGGTGATCGGCGGCCAGTTCGACTCGATGCTGGCCAAGCTGATCGTCTACGGCGCCACCCGCGAGGAGGCGCTTGCACGTTCCCGACGTGCGCTGGACGAGTTCCACGTCGAGGGGCTGGCGACCGTCATCCCGTTCCACCGCGCCGTGGTGTCCGACCCGGCGTTCATCGGCGATGAGAACGGCTTCACCGTTCACACCCGCTGGATCGAGACCGAGTGGGACAACACCATCGAGCCCTTCACCGGCGGCGAACCGCTGGACGAAGAGGAGTCCCGGCCGCGGCAGAAGGTCATCGTCGAGGTCGACGGCCGCCGCGTCGAGGTCTCCCTGCCCGGCGACCTGGCGCTGTCCAGCGGCGCTCCCGACGCCGTCGGTGTGGTACGCCGTAAGCCCAAGGCGCGCAAGCGAGGCGGGCACGGCGGTGCGGCGGCCTCCGGTGACGCGGTGACGGCTCCCATGCAGGGCACCGTCGTCAAGGTCGCCGTCGAGGAGGGCCAACAGGTATCCGCCGGCGACCTGGTGGTGGTGCTGGAGGCGATGAAGATGGAGAACCCGGTCACCGCCCACAAGGACGGGGTGATCACCGGGCTGGCGGTGGAGCCGGGCGCGGCCATCACTCAGGGCACGGTGCTCGCCGAGATCAAGTAGCGCTTCGGCGCTTCCAGCGCTTCGAGCGTCGAGTGTGTGCGGCTACCCGCGCACTCGGCGCCGAATGCGCGGCAGGCTGCACACTCGCGAAAAACTCACTCCAACTGGTCGCGCAGCCGCGCCAGCGATTTGGCCAGCAGCCGGGAGACGTGCATCTGCGAGATCCCGACCCGCTCGGCGATCTGCGTCTGCGTCATCGACTCGAAGAAGCGCAGTACCAACACCATTCGCTCGCGTTCCGGCAGCGCTTCGAGCAGCGGGCGCAGCGCCTCGCGGTTCTCGATCCGGTCCAGGCCCTGGTCCACATCGCCCAGGGTGTCGGCGATGGCACGCGCGTCGTCGTCCTCGTTGCCGCCGCCGCTGTCGATGGACAACGTGTTGTAGGAGCTTCCCGCGACCAGACCTTCGACGACTTCGGCGCGGTCCATACCCAGTTCGACGGCGAGTTCGGTTGCGGTGGGGGCTCTTCCCAGCCGCTGCGACAACTCGGCGGTCGCGGTGCCCAACCGCAGGTGCAGCTCCTTGAGCCGGCGCGGCACCTTGACCGACCAGCTGTTGTCACGGAAGTGCCGCCGGACCTCGCCCATGATGGTCGGGACGGCGAAAGAGACGAAGTCCGAACCGGTTTCGACGTCGAAGCGCACCACCGCGTTGACCAGTCCGACCCGCGCGACCTGGATCAGGTCGTCGCGTGGTTCGCCGCGGCCCTCGAATCGCCGGGCGATGTGGTCAGCCAGCGGCAGGCAGCGTTCCACGATCTTGTCCTGGTTGCGCTGGAACTCCGCCGAGCCGGCAGCAAAGGTGGCCAGCTCGCGGAACATGTCCGGAACATCGGCGTATTCGTTAGGTCGAGATTGGGAACCGCCGGCAGTTTGCTCTGTCAACTGGCCGTCACTTACTAGTGGCCGCCCGTCGCGCTGTCAACGAAATTCCGAAGACACTGCCCGTTGCGTCGGGCTCGCGACCGTCGTGGAACGTCTGGACGTCATCGGCCAGCGAGGTGAGTACATGCCAACTGAAACTGCCGGGGGCCACTACGTCGTGGGTGTCGCACGCGGCGGACGCCTCCACGACGAGTTCCTCGTCGCGCGGGTCCACCACCAGGGTCAGCGTGGCGCCGGGAGTCGCCGAGCGGATCAGCCGGGTGCACACCTCGTCAACGGCCAGCCGCAGATCCGCGACGGCGTCGAAATCCAGGTCTTCGAACGTGCCGATGGTACCGACCAGGGTGCGCAGCATTGCCAGGTTCTCCAAGCGGGCCGCGACGTTCAGTTCGACGGCGCGGTAACCGCGTTGGCGCCCGTCAGCGCGCAGATCCGCATCGGTCATGTGGCCTCCCGGCATAGTTCGACCGACATTACTCCTGGCTTGGTCACGGGCTGCGGCGCCGGGTTGCGGCTCGCCGTGTACCAAGGGGTCGAGCCGGTTGGTCATGATCGCCACCGGATATTCAACCAGTTGTCGGCGAGACAGACGTCTCCGACCCCACCGGCGCGCGCCGACTGCAGCACGTCGCGGTGATAGCCGGGGTGATGAAGGTGCTGAGCGTAGGTGCTCTCGTGATTCGGTCCCCCATGATGGGGTATCCACGCTATTGGACAATTGCCGGTACTCATCATGGTGCTCTCCTGATACCCAGTCACCGGCGGGGGTAAAACTACGAAACCCGTCGTTTCCGGCCGGGTGCTGCGCCGCGTCTGAGCCGACCTTACCGGGCGGCCGCACACCACCGATCGCCCGGTTACCGGGGGGCGCTCGATGAAGTATCGACCAGCCGTCAGCTGGCCAGGCGCTGGCGCTGGACTTCTGGATGCTCGGTGTACCAGCGGTCGGCGATGCGACGGATCCGGCGGTGCTCGAAAGCCAGCCAGACCAGTCCGATCACCGTGAGTACGCCCGCCAACACGCCGAAGGTCATGCCTTGCGAATAGTGCTGGGTACCGAACCCGGCAAGAGATCCGACGCCGGCAATCAACCCGGCCACCACCATCAGGTAGCCCGGCCAGTGCAGCACATCGATCAGCGATTCGCCGGCAAGTGGCCGCGTCGTCCGCAAGTGGTCGACGGGGTCACGATAGGTGTCCCCCATGGCAGCCTCCTATCGGATGCGATTTCTGCGTGAGTGCCCGTGTGGGCAACTAACTCCACGGTAGAACTCGGCAAACCCGATTGGGGGGGCCAACACCGGACCGGCGATGGGCGGGACACCCATCGACAGCGCGATCACCATCAGTGTCAGCAGGAACCAGCCAGCGCCGTGCCATCCCCACCAGACGCCGTTGTCGCGCCACACCCGGTAGGTGCGGAAGAACGCCCACACTCCGGCGAGCAACAAGATCAGGGGACCGCCGAACGCCAGCATCGTCCGCTCCGGCGGGGCCACAGGCCACCGTGTCGATGCTTCCGCCGCCGCAGGTGCTGACCCAAGAGGGCGGCCATCACCACGAAGCCGACTCCGGCCGCGCTCGCCAGCACCGCGAACTTGATGGCGGCATGGACTTCCCTGTCGTCGTGACCCAACCGGTCACCACGCACTCTCTCGTCTGCGGTACGCATCGGAGCACCTCGAATCTGGCGGCTACACCCAACCGGTTTGCCCACCGTTGTCGCTGGGTATTGGACAAAAACGGGTTTCCGGGCGGCCGCGGAGGCCTGCGGTCGCGATCCCGGAAGGCCACTTCACGAAACGCTGCTACGGCGACGAAGGGGCGGCCGGCGCGGCCGACTGAGGATCCGCCGTAGCGAAGCCCTTATCCGGCGTGAGTAGTATCACTGCTTATGGCGACAGCCAGGAGGCGGTTATCGCCCGAGGATCGACGCGCTGAGTTGCTCGCCCTGGGGGCGGAAGTCTTCGGGAAGCGACCCTATGACGAGGTGCGGATCGACGAGATCGCCGAGCGCGCCGGAGTGTCACGCGCGCTGATGTACCACTACTTCCCCGACAAGCGGGCGTTCTTCGCCGCGGTCGTCAAGGACGAGGCGGACCGGCTGTACTCGGCGACCAACATCCAGCCGGCGCCGGGCATGACGATGTTCGAGGAGATCCGGACCGGCGTGCTGGCCTATATGGCCTACCACGAGCAGAACCCGGAGGCGGCGTGGGCGGCTTACGTCGGCCTCGGCCGGTCCGACCCGGTCCTGCTCGGCATCGACGACGAAGCCAAGAACCGCCAGATGGAACACATCATGACGCGGATCGGCGAAGTGGTCAGCGGCATGCCGGGCACGGCGGCGCTGGAAGCCGAGGTCGAGCGCGACCTGCGGGTCATCATCCACGGCTGGCTGGCGTTCACGTTCGAGATCTGCCGGCAACGGATCATGGACATGACGCTGGAAGCCGACCGGCTGGCCGACGCGTGCGCGCACACCCTGCTCGAGGCGATAGCCCGGGTGCCGGAGATCCCCGGCGAGCTGGCCGAGGCGATGTCGACCGCGCGCTTCAAACCGCAGGTCTGAGGCACTTGTCGGTGCCTGTTGGCACCATGGTGTGGTGAGCACTGCGTCTTCTTCGGGCCCGCCGCCTGACGCGCTGGCACGGTTCAGCCCCGTCACCCGCGACTGGTTCGTCAGCACCTTTCCCGCGCCCACCGACGCGCAGGCCGCCGCGTGGAACGCGATCGCCGACGGGGACAACACCCTGGTCATCGCGCCGACCGGCTCCGGCAAGACGCTGGCCGCTTTCCTGTGGGCGCTGGACAACCTGGCCCGCACGCCCGAGAGGCCGGCCGGCACCCGGGTGCTGTACGTGTCGCCGCTCAAGGCCCTCGCGGTCGACGTCGAACGCAACCTGCGCACCCCGCTGGCGGGGTTGACCCGCCTGGCGCAGGCACAAGGCCAGCCCCCGCCCGACATCAGCGCGGGCGTCCGGTCCGGTGACACCCCGCCCACGGTCCGACGCCAGCTCATCACCCGTCCGCCCGACGTGTTGATCACCACCCCGGAGTCGCTGTTTCTGATGCTGACCTCCGCGGCGCGCGAAACCCTGGCCGGGGTGCAGACGGTCATCGTCGACGAGATCCACGCCATCGCGGCCACCAAACGCGGCGCACACCTGGCGCTGTCCCTGGAGCGGCTCGACGAACTCTCCGACGGGCGCCCCGCCCAGCGCATCGGGTTGTCGGCCACCGTGCGTCCACCCGAGGAGCTGGCCCGGTTCCTGTCCGGACATGCCCCCACCACCATCGTGTCCCCGCCGTCGGCCAAGACCGTCGAGCTCTCCGTCCAGGTTCCGGTCCCCGACATGGCCAACCTGGCCGACAACTCCATCTGGCCCGACGTCGAGGCGCGGCTGGTGGACCTGATCGAGACGCACAACTCGACGATCGTGTTCGCCAACTCGCGCCGGCTGGCGGAGCGACTGACCGCGCGGCTCAACGAGATCCACGCCGAGCGACTGGGTATCGCGGGACCCCCGGAGGGGAATCCCAAGGTGGCCGGCGGCGCACCGGCCTATGTCATGGGCAGCGGACAGACGTTCGGCGCCCCCACGCTGCTGGCCCGCGCGCATCACGGCTCGGTCAGCAAGGAGCAGCGCGCCCTGGTCGAGGAGGACCTCAAGAGCGGGCAGCTCAAGGCGGTGGTAGCCACGTCCAGCCTGGAACTCGGCATCGACATGGGCGCGGTCGATCTGGTGATCCAAGTGGAGGCGCCGCCGTCGGTCGCCAGCGGCCTGCAACGCATCGGCCGGGCCGGTCACCAGGTCGGCGAGGTGTCGCGCGGGGTGCTGTTCCCCAAACACCGCACCGACCTGCTCGGTTGCGCGGTCAGCGTGCAACGCATGCTCACCGGCCAGATCGAGACCATGCGGGTGCCCGCCAATCCGCTGGACATCCTGGCCCAGCACACCGTGGCCGCGGCGGCTCTCGAGCCGATCGACGCCGACCGCTGGTTCGACACCGTGCGCCGCAGCGCGCCGTTCGCCACGCTGCCGCGCAGCGTTTTCGAGGCCACCCTGGACCTGTTGTCCGGCAAGTACCCCTCCACCGAGTTCGCCGAACTGCGGCCGCGGCTGGTCTACGACCGCGATCACGGCACGCTGACCGCGCGGCCCGGCGCGCAGCGGCTGGCCGTCACCTCCGGCGGCGCCATCCCCGACCGCGGGCTGTTCACCGTCTACCTCGCCAGCGACTCCGAGAAGTCGTCGCGGGTGGGCGAGCTGGACGAGGAGATGGTCTACGAGTCCCGTCCCGGCGACGTGATCGCGTTGGGTGCCACCAGCTGGCGCATCGTCGAGATCACCCACGACCGGGTGCTGGTGGTTCCCGCCCCAGGGCAGCCCGCCCGGTTGCCGTTCTGGCGCGGTGACGACGTGGGCCGGCCGGCCGAGCTGGGCGCCGCGCTGGGCGCGCTCACCGGGGAGCTGGCCAGCCTGGACCGGGATGCCTTCGGGAAGCGTTGCGCGAGTTGGGGTTTCGACGACTACGCCACCGACAATCTGTGGCGGTTGCTGGACGAGCAGCGCACCGCGACCGGCGTGGTGCCCACCGACAGCACCCTGTTGATCGAACGGTTCCGCGACGAGCTGGGCGACTGGCGGGTGATCCTGCACTCGCCGTACGGGCTGCAGGTGCACGGTCCCCTCGCGCTGGCGGTGGGGCGGCGGTTGCGCGAACGTTATGGTCTCGACGAGAAGCTGACCGCCTCCGACGACGGCATCGTGGTGCGACTGCCCGACACCACCTTCTCCGGTGACGACACCCCGCCCGGGGCCGAGCTGTTCGTCTTCGACCCCGACGAGATCGACCCGATCGTGACCACCGAAGTGGGCGAATCGGCGCTGTTCGCCTCCCGGTTCCGCGAGTCGGCGGCGCGCGCGCTGCTGCTGCCGCGGCGGCATCCGGGCAAACGGTCGCCGTTGTGGCAGCAACGCCAGCGCGCGGCCCAACTGCTGGAGGTCGCGCGCAAGTATCCGGACTTCCCGATCGTGCTGGAAACCGTCCGCGAGTGCCTGCAGGACGTCTACGACGTGCCGACGCTGACTCAGCTGATGGCGCAGATCGCCCAGCGCAGGCTGCGGGTGCTGGAGGCCGAAACCAGCAAGCCCTCGCCGTTCGCCGCGTCGCTGCTGTTCGGGTACGTCGGCGCGTTCATGTACGAGGGCGACGTGCCGCTGGCCGAACGCCGCGCCGCGGCGCTGTCGTTGGACAGCACGCTGCTGGCCGAGTTGCTCGGCCGGGTCGAGCTGCGCGAGTTGCTCGACCCGGAGGTCATCGCCGGCACCGGCCGCCAGCTTCAGCACCTGTCCGAGGACCGGGCCGCGCGCGATGCCGAAGGGGTCGCCGACCTGTTGCGGCTGCTGGGCCCGCTGACCGACGACGAGATCCTCGCGCGGGCCGCGGTGACCGACCGCGCGGCGCTCAACGGATGGCTGGAAGGACTGCTCAGCGCCCGGCGCGCGTTGGCCGTGTCGTTCGCCGGGCGCAATTGGTGGGTCGCGGTGGAGGACATCGGCCGGCTGCGTGACGGCGTCGGGGCGGCGGTACCGGTGGGCCTGCCCGCGGCGTTCACCGAGCAGGTCGCCGACCCGCTGGGCGACCTGCTGGGCCGCTACGCGCGCACGCACACCCCGTTCACGACCGCGCAGGCCGCCGCCCGCTTCGGCCTGGGGCTGCGGGTGACCGCCGACGTGCTGGGCCGGTTGGCCGGCGACGGCCGGCTGGTGCGCGGGGAGTTCGTCGACAGCACCGGTGGCCCCGGCGCCGAGCAGTGGTGTGACGCCGACGTGCTGCGCATTCTGCGGCGGCGTTCGCTGGCGGCGCTGCGCGCCCAGGTCGAGCCGGTCAGCACCGCAGCCTATGGCCGGTTCCTGCCGGCCTGGCACCACGTCGGTGACCGGTCGTCGGGACATGCCGGATTGGACGGCCTGGCGGCCGTCGTGGAGCAGCTGGCCGGCACCCGGATTCCGGCTTCGGCGCTGGAACCGCTGGTGCTGGCTCCGCGGGTGCGGGACTACTCCCCCGCGCTGCTCGACGAGTTGCTCGCCACCGGCGAGGTCACCTGGTCGGGCGCCGGGTCGATCTCGGGCAGCGACGGCTGGATCGCGTTGCACGTGGCGGACTCTGCTGCCCTGACCTTGGCCCCGCCGGCCGAGATCGAACTCACCGACGTGCACCGGGCGATCCTGGACGCCCTGTCCGGCGGGGGCGCCTACTTCTTCCGTCAGCTCGCGCAGGGCGGGCACGGCGAGGCCGAGCTCAAATCCGCGCTGTGGGAATTGATCTGGGCCGGCCGGGTCACCGGCGACACCTTCGCGCCGGTGCGGGCACTCCTCGGCGGCAGCGTCGGCGCCCGCAAGCGCTCGGCACCGGCGCACCGCACCCCGCGCGCGCCGCGGCTGAGCCGGTACAGCGTCGCGCACGCTCAGACCCGGCCCTCCGACCCGACGGTGGCGGGTCGGTGGTCGGCGTTGCCGGCCCCCGAACCCGACTCCACGCTGCGCGCGCATTTCCAGGCCGAGCTGCTGCTGAACCGGCACGGTGTGCTGACCAAGGGCGGGGTTGCCGCCGAGGGGGTGCCGGGCGGTTTCGGCACGCTGTACAAGGTGTTGCGCGCATTCGAGGACGCCGGCCGGTGCCAGCGGGGTTATTTCGTCGAGTCGTTGGGCGGTGCACAGTTCGCCGTCGCCTCCACCGTCGACCGGTTGCGCAGTTACCTCGACGGGGTCGATCCACAACGGCCCGAGTACCGGGCGGTCGTCTTGGCCGCCGCCGACCCCGCCAACCCCTACGGTGCGGCGTTGCCGTGGCCGAGTGCGTTGAGCGACGGAGCCCGGCCGGGCCGCAAGGCCGGCGCCCTGGTGGTGTTGGTGGACGGCGAATTGGTCTGGTTCCTCGAGCGGGGCGGACGGTCCCTGCTGACCTTCACCGACGACCCCGGCGCCTGCCATGCGGCGGCGGTGGGGCTGGCCGACCTGGTGGCCTCCCGGCGGGTGGCGTCGATTCTGGTCGAGCGGGTCGACGGGGTGTCGGTGCTCGCGCCCGACGGCCCGGACGCAGTGGTGGCGGCGCTGGCCGAAGCGGGATTCGCGCGCACCCCACGCGGTCTGCGGCTGAGGTAGACGATGCCGGAGGGAGACACGGTCTTTCACACCGCCGACACGCTGCGCCGGCAGCTGCTGGGAAAAACGTTGACGCGCTGCGATATCCGGGTGCCCCGCTTTGCCACCGTGGATCTCACCGGGCAGGTGGTGGACGAGGTGCTCAGCCGGGGCAAGCACCTTTTCATCAGGGTCGGTGCGGCCAGCATTCACTCGCACATGAAGATGGACGGCGCCTGGCGGGTCGGGGACAAGCGGTTGCGGGTGGATTACCGGGCACGGATCATCCTGGAAGCCGGCGACATTCGGGCCGTCGGCGTCGACCTCGGCGTGCTGCAGATCCTGGCACGCGACCACGACGCCGAGGCCGTCGCCCATCTGGGACCGGACCTGTTGGGTGAGGACTGGGATCCGCGGCGCGCCGCCGCAAACCTGACCGCCGACCCGGACCGTCCGCTGGCCGAGGCGCTGCTGGACCAGCGGGTGATGGCCGGGGTCGGCAACGTCTACGCCAACGAACTGTGCTTCATCAGCGGCCATCTGCCGACCGCGCCCGTCAGCGCCGTCGCCGACCCCTTAAGGCTCGTTTCGCGTGCACGAGACATGTTGTGGGCCAACCGTTTTCGATGGAACCGCTGCACCACCGGCGACACCCGGGGCGGACGGCTGATGTGGGTGTACGGGCGGGCGGGGCAGGGTTGCCGGCGCTGCGGAACCCCCATCTCGCAGCAAGATCCACCGGACGGCAGCGCCGAACGGGTGCGGTACTGGTGCCCGGTCTGTCAGCGCTGAGTCAGTCCCGGCCGTGGCTCATGAAGAACTCAGCGATCACCTGAGAACCGTCGAACGCACGGGTGGTGGACCCGATCACGGCCTTCGGCAGGTACTGTTTGCCGCCCGGCCAGGTGTGCCCGCCCTTATCGATCTGATAGTGGATCACCTCGGTGTCGTCGGCGCAGCCCCGGGAATCGAAGCGGCGCACCACGGTTCCGTCGCCGACGCTGGGGAGTTCCTCGACCCGGGGATTGGCCGGGCACCGGTCCACGGCACGCCACCGGTCGACCATGTCGGCGACCGAGATGGCATGGCTCAACCCGCCGCGACCGCGGACGTCACCGCCGTTGTAGGGCACCACCGCGTCGGCGGTGCCGTGCGCATCCAGCACCGAGACCGGACGCGACGGATTGCACGCCACGCCCACACCCAACGTGCCCGAGATGGGCGCGATCGCGGCGAACAAGTCGGCACGCTCGCACGCCAGCCGGTTGGACATGAAACCGCCGTTGGACATGCCGGTGGCGAAGACATGCCCGGTGGGCACGTTGTATTCGTCGCGCAATTTGGTCACCAGCGTGACCAGGAATCCGACGTCGTCGAGCCGGCGACGGTCGGCCGGCGACGCGCCCCGCCCGTCGGCCCAGCTCTTGTCGTAGCCATCGGGATAGACCACCACCAGGCCGTTGGAGTCGGCGACGGAGTCGAAGTTGGTCAACCCCCGCTGTCCGGCACCGGTACCGCCGCCACCGTGCAGGTTGAGCACCAGGCCGACGGGCGGGCCAGGGGGCACATGCACCAGGTAGGTCCGGTTCAGCGCGCCGTAGCGGAGCATTCCGGCCTGATCGCGGGCCCCGGCAGCGTGAACTTGCCGTTCGCTGCAGCCGACCAGGCTGATCAGGAGAACGGCCGATGAGAGCAATCGCGCCCACGGCATGGGTTAAAGCTACCGATCACAGCGGGCGCGTCGGCACGGCGGCGGGATGGACACTCAGCCCGCCGACGGCGAGCGCGGGATGAACATCCCCTTCACCTCCAGACCCATGGCCAGGTCTTCGTACTTGGTTTCCTTCCGTTTGCGCCAGCCGCTGCCCGCCGCGATCGGCGGCGCCACCAGCGGCGGCAACATGGGGAACCCGGCGTCTGCGACCTCGCCGGCGGCAAGCGGGGTGGCCGCGGAGGCGAGTTGCACCGGCAGATGCGCGCCGGTGAGCACCGCGGTTGCGGCGGGCGGGGCGGACAGGCCGCCCATCGACACCGCGGCGCCCATCGCCGCCGTCGGCTCCGCTGCGGCCACGGCGTCGGCCGCGTCGGACAATCCGGCCACCGCCCCGCCCAGGGCGGCTTCCCCTTCCGACAGACCCTCGGCGACATCCGGAGACAGCCCCGCCAGCGCCTGCGCGGAGGTGAACTGCGCGAAGTAGCTGAGCATGTTGATGGGGAACCCCGACGAGACGAACTGATTCAGGTAGGTGTTCGTCAATCCGAACCAGCCCTCGTTGGGGTCAAAGGTGACGCCGACCGCCTGCAGAACCGCGTCGAGCGGGGACACCGGCGGTGCGACGGCGTCGGCGGGTGCGGCCAGGGCCGCGACGGCTGCGGCTGGTGCCGGGGCCGCGGAAGCGGAGGCTGCCTGCACGGCATCGGCCTGAGCCGCCGTTCCTTCGGGCGTGGTGATCACGGGCGGAGACGAGAACAGCGGCAGCGCGAGAGCCTGAGCCGACGCCGCCTGGTAGCGGTACATCGCCACGGCATTGTTCAGCCACATCCGGTCGTACTGCGCCTCGGTCTCAGCGATGGCCGCGACGTTCCTGCCGAAACCATTGGTGGCCAGCAATTCAGCCAAGTGCAGCCGGTTCGCGCGCACCACGGACGGGTGAACGACCGACGACAGCGCGGCAGTGAAAGCGCCCGCGGCGACCTGCGCCGAAGAACCCAACTGCAGGCACTGCTGCGCGGTGCCGCGCAGCCAGGCGAGGTAGGGTCCGGCGGCGTCGACCATCGTCGTCAACGACAAGCCATGCCATTCCGCGGCCAGTGCCGACAGCACAGCGGTGTAGCCGGCCGCGTTCTCTTCGAGCTCGGTGCCGAGTCGGTGCCACACCAGCGACGCCTCGATCAACGATTGCGCCCCCGGCCCCGAGTGGATCAGCGCCGAGCTGACCTCCGGCGGCAAAGCAATGAACTCCATAGCACTTCACAATGACAATCGTCGGAGAATTTTGGGAACATTCCGTTAAACAGGCCGGGACAAACCCTAGAACATTGCGGGTCGCCAGGTGCGCCATGGGCTAACTTCGGCCCGAAATCACCGGTCACGCGATGGCATCGACAGCCGTGGTCATACGCGGCCTGAACTCGTCGGGAACCGGAATGTAGCCGTGGTCCACCAAACCGTCCTGGCCAGTAGCAATCGCGCTGCGCAAAAATGCCCGCACCGCCGCTCCAACCTGGGCATCGGGATACTTCGAGCACACGATCTCGTACGTCGCCAGCACGATCGGATAGGAGCCGGGCTGGTTCGGCCGGTAGAACGAGATGGTGTCGAAGGCGAGATCGTTGCCCTCACGCAGGAACCAGGCCGCCGAGATCGTCTTGCCCACCGCGTCCGCGCTGATCGCCACCGGTTCGGGTCCGGCCGAGGTGACGACACTGGCCATGCCCAGTTTCCGGGCTTGGGCGAAGGACCATTCGACGTAGCCGATCGACCCGTCGACGTCTTTGACGGTCGCCGCGACGCCGTCGCTACCCCTGACGCCCTCTCCGACACCACCGCGGAATGTCTTGCCGGCACCCTTGCCCCACGCACCATTGGCCGCGGTGTCCAGATAGCGCTGAAAGTTGTCGGAGGTGCCTGACTCGTCGCTGCGGAAGACGACGTGGATCGGCGTGGCGGGCAGGGCGACTCCGGGGTTGAGTGCGCCGAGTGCGGGGTCGTTCCAAGTGGTGATCTGCCCATTGAAGATCTTGGCCGCGGTCGGCCCGTCCAGGTTCAGCGCCGCCAGACCGTCGACGCGGAAGGCGATGGCGATCGGACCGAACACGACGGGCAGATTCCACGCGGGTGAGCCGCAGCGGTCCTGCGCCCTGGCGTACTCGTCGTTGTTCAGCGGCGAGTCCGACCCGGCGAAATCTGTTTTACTGCTGAGGAATTCGCCGATCCCGACGCCGGATCCGTTGGCGGTGTAGTGCAGCGACTGGCCCGGGCAGGCCGTTTCGAAAGCTTTGGCGAAACGGGTGATGGCGTTCTCCTGCGCGGTGGAACCGCTGGCCGTCAGCGCCGGCTTGCCGCCGCACCTGGCCGACGCGCCCCCGTTCGCGGACTGGTTCCGCGCGCCGCACGCCGACACCATCGCCGCACCGGCGACCAGCACAGCCAACACGGCCCCAAATCGAAAGGGCATCAATTCATTTCCTCGACTGATACTTACCCGGAGCGGTTCGGCTCAGCCAGATGGTAACAACCAACCGGGCCGCCATTCACGCTCGGCGACCGCCGGTGGCATCCGGATTCGACGATTTCAACAGCCGTTCGCGGCGGATTCACGATCCCGACATTTCGCACAATCACCGTCACGCAGAGAAAGCCGTCCGCTCGCTGCAGCGGTTCGTGCGATGATCGCAAATGTAAGCATTGTGTTACGTCACACCCAGCAGGGGAGGTTCGAGCGATGATCACCAGCCGGTTGCGCTCGTTGCTACCCGGCGCCATGCTGTTCGGCTTGGCCGCATTGGTGGCGGCCCCGGCCGCGCACGCCGACGGGGTGGACGGCCAATTCCTGAATGCCCTGCAGACCAAGGGGATCAACTTCACGACGCCGCAGGCGGCGGTCATGGCCGGCCATCACGTGTGTGACGAGCTCGACCTGGGCAGGCCGAAAGGCGATGTCGCCAACGCGCTGAGCAGCAACGGCAACCTGGACGGGTTCCGCGCCGGCTTCTTCGTCGGGCTGAGCATCGCGGCCTACTGTCCCCGGCATCACGCCACGTCGTGACCGCCGGTTCGCGCCGGCCTACCCAAACGTGTTGGCGCCCAGGGATCGTCGGCTGACGAACTCGCGTCGTGTCCCGGTGCGTGGGTCGTCGAACTCGATGCGCTGCGCCAGCAGCTGCAGTGGCGCGCTGAAATCGTCCGGTTCGACGTCGATCACGTTGGGATACAGCGGGTCTCCGATGATCGGCAACCCCAGACCGGCCATGTGCACCCGCAGTTGGTGGGTGCGGCCGGTTCGCGGCGTCAATCGGTACCACCCCGGGCCCACCACCTCGACCAACGTTTCGGCGTTGGGCGGACCGGGTTCCGTCACCGCTTGCAGGTGGCCGCGGCGCTTGACGATGCGGCTGCGCAGCACCCGCGGCAACGTTCCGGACACGTCGACCGCCGCGCGGGCCAGGTAGACCTTGCGCACCTGGCCCTGGGCGAAAAGTGTTTGATAGCAACCCCTCAGCTCACGGCGGGTGGTGAACAGCAGCACTCCGGCGGTCAGCCGGTCCAGCCGGTGGGCGGGGCTGAGTTCGGGCAGGTCCAGCTCGCGTCGCAGCCGCACCAGCGCGGTCTGGGCGACGTGCCGTCCCCGCGGCATGGTGGACAGGAAGTGCGGTTTGTCGGCGACGACGATGTCGTCGTCCCGGTAGAGCACCGGGATCTCGAACGGTACCGGAACCTCGTCCGGTAGATCGCGATACAGGTAGACGTGCGCGCCGGCGGGCAGCGTCGTTGCGGGGCCGATCACCGCGCCGTCGGCGTCCACGACTTCGCCGGCGCGGACTTTCGCGCCGGCCGCCGCCCCGAACCGTGTGGTGAGCTCGGCGAGCACCGGCCCGCCGTGCAGCCGTACCCGCGCGGGTCCCAACCCGTCGCGGACCGGCAGGGGCGCAGGTCTCAATTGAGCGGGACGGGCTCGAGGATCTCGGCACGCGCCTCGGGTGCGCTGGCCCGCAACTCGTCGGCGGAGACGTCGTCGGGCTGGGCCTGGGACAGGATCTCGGCCTCCACCCGCGCGGTGTAGTTGGCCACCTCGCGGTCGGTCTGCTCGGCCGACCACCCCAGCACCGGTGCGACCAGTTCCGCCACCTCGCGCGCGCAGTCGACACCGCGATGGGAGTACTCGATGGAGATCCGCATCCGGCGGGCCAGGATGTCCTCGAGGTGCAGCGCGCCCTCGGCCGCGACCGCGTAGAGCGCCTCCACCTTCAAATACCCCGGCGCCTCTTTCAGCGGCGCCAGCAGGCTGGGATCTTTGGCGGCCAACGCCAGTACCTCGTCGATCAGCGAGCCGTAGCGGTCCAGCAGGTGACGCACCCGGTAGGGGTGCAGGCCTCGCATCGCGCCGACGTTCTCGGTCTGGTTGATCAGCGCGAAGTAGCCGTCGGCGCCCATCAGCGGCACCTTCTGGGTGATCGACGGCGCCACCCGGGCCGGGATGAACTCGGCCGCGGCGTCCACCGCGTCGGCCGCCATCACCCGGTAGGTGGTGTACTTGCCGCCCGCGATCGCGACCAGGCCGGGCGCGGGCACCGCGACGGCGTGCTCCCGGGACAGCTTGGAGGTCTCCTCGCTCTCCCCGGCCAGCAACGGCCGCAGCCCGGCGTAGACGCCGTCGATGTCGGCGTGGGTCAGCGGGGTGGCCAGCACCTCGTTGACCGTGCCGAGGATGTAGTCGATGTCGGCCTTGGTGGCCGCCGGGTGCGCCAGGTCGAGGTTCCAGTCGGTGTCGGTGGTCCCGATGATCCAGTGGCTGCCCCACGGGATGACGAACATCACCGACTTCTCGGTGCGCAGGATGATCGCGACGTCGCTGACGATGCGGTCGCGCGGCACCACCACGTGTACTCCCTTGGAGGCACGCACCTTGAACCGGCCGCGCTGCTTGGAAAGGGCCTGGATCTCGTCGGTCCAGACGCCGGTCGCGTTGATCACCACGTGACCGCGGACCTCGGTGACCTCGCCGTCCTCGGAGTCGCGCACCCGCACGCCGGTGACCCGGTCGCCCTCGCGCAGCAACGCCACCACCTGGGTGGAGGATCGCACCACCGCGCCGTAATGCGCCGCGGTGCGCGCCACGGTCATGGTGTGCCGGGCGTCGTCGACGACGGTGTCGTAGTAGCGGATGCCGCCGATCAGCGAGCTGCGCTTCAGTCCCGGGCTCAATCGCAGGGCTCCGGCTCGTGTGCAATGCTTTTGCGCGGGAACGGATTTCGCGCCGCCCAGGCTGTCGTAGAGGAAGATGCCGGCGGCCATGTAGGGGCGTTCCCACAACCGCTTGGTCAACGGGAACAGGAACGGCAGCGGCTTGACCAGGTGCGGTGCCAGCGTGGTCAGGGAGAGTTCGCGCTCGAACAAAGCTTCGCGCACCAGACCGAACTCAAGCTGTTCCAGATAGCGCAGACCGCCGTGGAACATCTTCGACGAGCGACTCGACGTGCCGGAGGCGAAGTCGCGGGCCTCGACCAGCGCCACCTTCAGCCCGCGGGTGGCCGCGTCCAGCGCGCAGCCGGAGCCCACCACGCCACCGCCGATGACGACCACGTCGAACTGCTCGGTACCGAGTCGCTCCCACGCCGTCGCGCGCTGTTCGGGTCCGAGAGTCGACGGGGCGGGTTCGTTCTCGATCGGGTTGCTCACGACAACAGACTCCTGTCGGTTACTCGTCAGTAGGCGATGCTCAACCCAGGCTAGTTGCTCGGAGGTCGGCGAGTCGTCCTTCAGTCCAGATCGTCGTGGGCCATCAGGCGCCGGGCGGCCTCGGTGATCGAACCGGACAACGACGGGTAGACGGCCAGTGTCTGGGCCAGCTCGTTGACGGTGATCCGGTTGGTGACCGCGACCGCGATGGGCAGGATCAGCTCCGAGGCGATCGGCGCGACCACCACGCCACCGATCACCACGCCGGTGGATTTGCGGCAGAAGATCTTGACGAAACCCTGCCGTATCCCCGACATCTTGGCGCGGGCGTTGGTGTGCAGCGGCAGCATGATCGTGCGGGCGCTGAACTCACCGGCGTCGATCGCCGACTGTGGGACGCCGACGGCGGCGATCTCGGGCCGGGTGAAAACCGTCGCGGCGACCGTGCGCAACCGGATCGGGCTGACGCCCTCGCCCAGCGCGTGATACATCGCGATGCGGCCCTGCATCGCCGCCACCGAAGCCAGCAGCAGCAGGCCGGTGCAGTCGCCGGCGGCGTAAATGCCCGGGACCGAGGTACGCGAGACCCGGTCCACTTTCAGATAGTCGCCGGGGCCGAGCTCGATGCCGACCCGCTCGAGGCCGAGGTGGCTGGTGTTGGGGATCGAGCCGATGGTCATCAGGGCGTGGCTGCCCTCGACGGTGCGGCCGTCGGTCATGGTGACCAGGACGCCGTTTCCGGTCCGCTTGACCGACTCGGCGCGGGCGTTCTTGAACAGCCGCACCCCGCGTTCGGCGAACGACTCCTCCAGCACTGCGGCGGCGTCGGCGTCCTCGTAGGGCAGCACCCGGTCGCGGCTGGCGGCCACCGTCACCGGCACACCCAGCTCGGTGTAGGCGTGCACGAACTCGGCGCCGGTGACTCCGGAGCCCACCACGATCAGGTGTTCGGGGAGCTCATCGAGGTCGTAGAGCTGCCGCCAGGTCAGGATGCGTTCGCCGTCCGGCTTGGCCGACGGCAGGATCCGGGGGCTGGCACCGGTGGCGATCAGCACCACGTCGGCTTCGTGCTCGGTGACGGTGCCGTCCGCCGCGGTGGCTTGCAGACGGTGCCGGGCCAACCCGGGCGTCGGGTCGATCAGCTCCCCGCGCCCGGCGATGAGGTGCACGCCCACGCTGCGCAGTTGCGCGGCGATGTCGGCGGACTGGTCGGCGGCCAGGTTCTTGACGCGGGCGTGGATCTGGGGCAACAGGATCCTGGCGTCGTCGATGTCGATGTCGAAGCCCAGCCGCGGCGCCTGGCGCAGCTCGGTGCGCAGCCAGGTGGACGCGATGAACGTCTTGGACGGCACACAGTCGTCCAGCACGGCCGCGCCGCCGATGCCGTCGGAGTCGATGATGGTGACGTCGACGTCGGGGCGGGCATTGGCGGCCACCAGGGCCGCTTCGTATCCGGCCGGGCCTCCACCGAGGATCACGATGCGGGTCGCCACAGCCACCAAACCTAGCGTTTAAGCTTTCCCCGTGCCGCTCTACGCCGCCTACGGGTCGAACATGCATCCCGAGCAGATGCTCAAGCGCGCACCCCATTCGCCGATGGCCGGAACCGGCTGGTTGCCGGGATGGCGGCTGACGTTCGGCGGGGAGGACATCGGCTGGGAGGGAGCTTTGGCCACGGTGGTCGAGGATCCCGGTTCGCGGGTGTTCGTCGTGCTCTACGACATGACGCCGGCCGACGAGATGAACCTGGACCGCTGGGAAGGTTCCGAGTTCGGCGTGCACAAGAAGATCCGTTGCCGCGTGCAGCGGGAGTCGTCGGACACCGACATCGACCCGGTGCTGGCGTGGCTATATGTGCTGGACGCCTGGGAAGGCGGGTTGCCGTCGGCGCGCTATCTGGGCGTGATGGCCGACGCTGCCGAAATCGCCGGGGCGCCCGCGGATTACGTGCACGACCTGCGCACCCGCCCGGCCCGCAATATCGGCCCGGGGACACCTACTTAGCTGGTTGCCTTTTGCGCCCGAGCGTCCTCATATGTACGGCAAATGCCGCAATTCCCGGCATTTTGGGGACGCTCGGCGCCCTAAGCGGCTCGACAAAGTCGCGCGTTGAGGCGTTGGACGAGTCGGGCGGGGTGACACCTGACGACGCCGCCTTGTGCGTTGAGCAGGTGACAGAGCTCGGGATGCACGCGGCTTATCGTCGGCAACTAGAAGCGACCCGACAATTCACCTGCCGAGGGTCCTCAAAATGTCAGAAATACGACGCTCTGGCGTGCATATGGGCGCGCTCGCCCGATCAGCAGATAGCCGACTGCTCGATGATGTTCACCATCAACCGCACCCCGATCGCCAGCGCCCGCTCGTCGAGGTCGAAGTTCGGCTGATGCAGGTCCAACTGCGGACCCTCCCCCGACCACACCCCCAGCCGCGCCATCGCGCCGGGAATCTCTTCGAGGTACCAGGAGAAGTCCTCGCCGCCGCCGGACTGCCGGGTGTCGGCCAGCACGTCGGGGCCGACGGCTTCGATGGCGTGCATCAGGATGCGCGTCGAGACGTCCTCGTTGACCACCGGCGGCACACCGCGGCGGTACTGCAGCGTGTGCTCGATGGCCAGCGGCGACAGCAGACCCGCGACGGCCTCGCGGATGATCGCTTCGAGGTCGACCCAGGTCTGCCGGCTGGCCGTGCGCACCGTGCCCGCCAGCACGCCGGACTGCGGAATGGCGTTGGGCGCGTTGCCCGCATTGACCGCTCCCCACACCAGCACGGTGCTGTTGCGCGGGTCGATGCGCCGCGACAGCACCCCCGGCAGCCCGGTGATCACCGTGCCCAGCCCGTAGACGAGGTCGGCGGTCAGGTGCGGACGCGAGGTGTGCCCACCCGGCGAATACAGCGTGATCTCGATCTGGTCGGCCGCCGACGTGATGGGTCCGAGCCGGACGGCGACCTTGCCGACTTCCAGCCGCGGATCACAATGCAGCGCGAAGATCCGCGACACCCCGGTCAGCGCGCCGGCGGCGATCGCATCGATCGCTCCACCGGGCATCAGTTCCTCGGCCGCCTGGAAGATCAGCCGCACCCCGACCGGCAGCTCGGGCACCGACGCCAGCGCCAGCGCGGTGCCGAGCAGGATCGAGGTGTGCGCGTCATGACCGCAGGCGTGTGCGACATTCTGCATCGTCGAGGCGTACGGCGCACCGGTCCGCTCGGTCATCGGCAGCGCGTCCATATCGGCGCGCAAAGCGATCCGGGGCTGATGCTCAGGACCGAAATCGCAGGTCAGGCCGGTCCCACCGGGAAGCACCTTCGGATTCAGACCGGCGTCGGCCAGCCGCTCGGCGACGAACTGCGTGGTGGCGAACTCCTGACGACCCAGTTCCGGGTAGCGGTGGATGTGTCGCCGCCAGGCGACCAGGTCGTCGTAGTGTGCGGCCAACCAGGATTCGGCGCTGTCGACCAGGCTCATGCCCTGCGCTCCTGTGCGGCCAGTACCCGGTCGCGCTGGGCGGGATCCGCGGCCAACGCAACCACCGTGCGCGCCAACATGATTGCGCCGTCGACCACTGCCCGGTCGGCGCTGGGACCCGCGGCCGCGGCGGTGAAGGCACGTTGGTGGACGGTGGCCCCGCCGGCATCGACCCCGATGATCGGATGAATACCCGGCATCACCTGCGTCACGTTGCCCATGTCGGTGCTGCCCAACGGCAACCCGGCTTCGACGGAGGCCGGCACCGGGTCGCGGCCCAGGCGCAGCATCTCGCTGCGGCACACGTCGGCCAGCCACTCGTCGGGCTTCAATTCCGCGTAGGCCGGGCCGGCCTCGTCGATGTCGTATTCACAGCCGGCGGCCAGTGCGCCCGCGGCAAAGCAGGAGTACGCCCTGCCCTCCAGTTCGCGCAGCGAGTCCGATTCGACCGCGCGCATGGCATACCGCAACGTCGCCTGTCCCGGGATGACGTTGACCGCCTGCCCGCCGTCGGTGACGATGCCGTGCACGAGTTGCCCGGGGGCCAGCTGCTGACGCAGTAGCCCGATCGCCACCTGTGCGACGGTCGCCGCGTCGGCGGCGTTGACCCCGAGGTGCGGCGCGACGGCGGCGTGCGACTCCTTGCCCCGGTACCGCACGGTGACTTCGGAAAGGGCCAGCGACCGCGCTCCGGCGATGTCGGTGGGACCGGGGTGCACCATGACGGCCACCGCGACGTCGTCGAACGCCCCGGCCCGCAGCATCAGCTCCTTGCCGCCGCCGGACTCCTCGGCCGGAGTGCCCAGCAACGCCACCGTCAGGCCGAGCTCGTCGGCAACCTCGGCCAGCGCCAACGCGGTGCCCACACCCGAGGCAGCGATGATGTTGTGACCGCACGCATGGCCGATGTCGGGCAGCGCGTCGTACTCCGCGCAAACCCCGACGACCAGCGGTCCGCTGCCGAAGTCGGCGCGAAACGCGGTGTCCAGCCCGGCGACCGCGCTGATCTCGAAGCCGCGCTGGGCAACCAGCTCTTTGGCCTTGGCGCAGCTGCGGTGCTCGCCGAACGCCAGCTCCGGTTCGGCGTGGATGGCGTGCGACAACTCGACCAGGTCGGAACTCCGCTGCCGCACCGACGCCTCGACGCTGTCCAGTGGGTTGCGTGCGGGCATCTTGGCAGTATCTCATCGCCTAAGCTCGCCGAGTGTGACCAGCCTGATGCCCGATCCCGACGACATCGCTGCGCGGGCCGCGCTGGTTATCGCCGAACGCACCGGGATCGCCGAGCATGGCGTCGCCGTGGTGCTGGGGTCGGGATGGGCGCCGGCGATCGCGGCACTGGGTTCCCCGACGGCCGCGCTGCCCCAGGCCGAGGTGCCCGGATTCGCGCCGCCGCGCGCGGCAGGGCATGCCG
Organism: Mycobacterium sp. NGS59; assembly: GCF_059812345.1. Lineage (NCBI taxonomy): Bacteria > Bacillati > Actinomycetota > Actinomycetes > Mycobacteriales > Mycobacteriaceae > Mycobacterium > Mycobacterium sp. NGS59. Next base: position 13,495 of record NZ_JCALCN010000017.1, on the reverse strand, counting down.
GCGAGTTGTTGTCGGTGCCCGTCGGCGCGCACCGGGTGCTGGTGCTGGCCGGCCGGATCCACGCCTACGAGGGCCACGACCTGCAGCACGTGGTGCACCCGGTCCGGGCGGCGTGCGCGGCAGGGGCACGGATCGTGGTGCTGACCAACGCCGCCGGGGCTTTGCGATCAGACCTTCGCGTCGGGCAGCCGGTGCTGATCAGTGACCACCTGAACCTCACCGCCCGCTCACCGCTGGTCGGCGCCCAGTTCGTCGACCTGACCGACGCCTACGCGCCGCGACTGCGGGCGCTGGCCCGCGAATGTGACGCGGAGCTGGCCGAGGGTGTGTATGCCGCGCTGCCGGGTCCGCATTACGAGACACCGGCCGAGATCCGGATGCTGCGGGTGCTGGGCGCGGACCTGGTGGGCATGTCGACCGTGCACGAGACCATCGCGGCGCGGGCGGCCGGGGCCGAGGTGCTGGGGCTCTCGCTGGTGACGAATTCGGCGGCCGGCATCACCGGTGCGCCGCTGAGCCACGCCGAGGTGCTGGCCACCGGTGCAGCGTCGGCGGCCCGGATGGGTTCGCTGCTGGCCGAGGTGATCAACAGGTTCCAGTGAATCCCCCTTGAATCCCGATGCCTGGATCGCCCACGATCCCGACCCGCAGACGGCCGCCGAACTGGCCGCCTGTGATCCCGACGAGCTGGCGGCGCGGTTCGCCCGCCCGCTGACCTTCGGCACCGCCGGGCTGCGCGGACCGGTGCGCGGCGGGCCGGACGCGATGAATGTCGCCGTGGTGTTGCGTGCCAGCTGGGCACTGGCGCAGACGAGCGAGGGCACCGGAACGATGGTGGTGGGCCGCGATGCCCGGCACGGATCGGCGGCGTTTGCCAACGCCGCGGCAGAAGCCATTGCCGCGCAAGGATTTTCGGTGCTGATGTTCCCCGAACCGGTGCCGACGCCGCTGGTCGCCTTCGCGGTACGCGCAACCGGCGCGGTCGCCGGGGTCCAGATCACCGCCTCGCACAATCCCGCCACCGACAACGGGTACAAGGTGTATCTCGACGGCGGGGTGCAGATCGTCTCCCCTACCGATCGGCGGATCGAGGCGGCGATGACCGCCGCGCCGCCGGCCGACCAGATCGCCCGCACCCCCGTCGCACCCGCGGACACCGATCTTCGAGAGCGCTACATCCAGCGCGCCGCTGCCGTGCGTCGCGGCAGCGGCGGCGTGCGGGTGGCGTTGACGCCGATGCACGGGGTGGGCGGGGCGCTGGCCATCGAAACGTTGCGGCGCGCCGGTTTCGACGATATCCACACCGTGGCAACGCAATTCGCGCCCGATCCCGACTTCCCCACCGTCGCCTTCCCCAACCCGGAGGAGCCGGGGGCGACCGATGCCCTGCTTGCGCTGGCCGCCGACGTCGACGCCGACGTCGCGATCGCGCTGGATCCCGACGCCGACCGCTGCGCCGTGGGAATAACGGGGCCGTCCGGCTGGCGGATGCTCTCCGGCGACGAAACCGGTTGGCTGCTCGGCGATTACATCCTTTCGCAACCCGCCGCGCAGCCGCGCACCGTGGCCAGCACCGTGGTGTCCTCCCGCATGCTGGCCGCGATCGCCGCGCACCACGGCGCGCGCCACGTCGAAACCTTGACCGGGTTCAAGTGGCTGGCCCGCGCCGACGCCGACCGCCCAGGAAGCCTGGTCTATGCCTACGAAGAAGCGATCGGGCACTGCGTCGACCCGGACGCCGTGCGCGACAAGGACGGCATCAGCGCCGCGGTGCTGTTCTGCGACCTGGTCGCGGCGTTGGGAGACCGCACGGTGGCCGACGCGCTGGACGACCTCGCCCGCCGCCACGGCGTGCACGAGGTGGCCGCGGTGCCGCGCCGGGTCGCCAATACCGACGAGGCCGCGGCCCTGATGCGCCGACTGCGCGAGTCACCGCCGGCGGGTTTCGACATGACCGACATCACCGATGCCCTGATCTTCACCCGCGGTGAGGCCGACGCGAGAACCCGGGTCGTGGTGCGACCGTCGGGCACCGAACCAAAACTGAAGTGCTATCTAGAGATTCGCTGCGCACCGACGGCAGACCTGGACGTGGCCCGTGCCCGCGCGCGGGCGCTGCGGGACCGACTCGTGGCAGACGTCGAAAAGTGGTGACTCAGCGAGGCCCGAACTGGCGGTCGCCCGCGTCGCCCAATCCCGGCACGATATAAGCGATCTCGTTGAGCCCGTCGTCGACGGCCGCGGTGAACAGCCGCGCGTTCGGCGCCGCTTCCGCCAGTGCCGCAATGCCTTCCGGAGCGGCGACCACACAGAGCACGGTGATGTCGTGAGCACCGCGCTCTTGCAGCAGACCCACGGTGTGCACCAGGGATCCCCCGGTGGCCAGCATCGGGTCGAGCACCATGACCGGTAGCTCGGACAGGTCGTCGGGCAGCGACGCGAGGTAGGGCACCGGACGGGCGGTCTGCTCGTCCCGAGCGACACCGACGAACCCGACGTGCGCTTCCGGCAACATCGCATGCGCCTCGGTGACCATGCCCAGACCGGCGCGCAGCACCGGCACCAGCAACGGCGACCGGGCCAACCGCATCCCCGTCGTCTCGGCCAGCGGCGTGCGGATCGGTACCGGTTCAGTCGGCGCGTCCCGGGTGGCCTCGTAGATCAAGGCCAAGGTCAGTTCACGCAGGGCGGCGCGAAACGCGACGTTGTCGGTGCGTTCGTCCCGCAACGTGGTGAGCCGGGCCGCGGCCAACGGGTGATCGACGACGTGCACGTCCACGAACGGTGACCATATATAACGATCCGGTTCAGCGGGCGATTTCGTCGCCGAGGGGGGTCTGGCCCGCCCATATACTCCGGGCATGCGAGCGTCCAGACAGCGCCTGACCAGGGTTTTCTGTGTCCTGGCGGCGTTGGCGGCGATGGTGTTGGCCAGCCCCGGGACCCGCATAGCCCTCACCGCGGCGACCCTGCCGAGCTTCGCCCACGTGGTGATCGTGGTGGAGGAGAACCGCTCGCAGGCCAACATCATCGGCAACAAGACGGCGCCGTTCATCAACGCACTCGCCGCCAATGGCGCGATGATGGCCCAGTCGTTCGCCGAGACCCATCCCAGCGAACCGAACTACCTGGCGATGTTCGCCGGCAGCACGTTCGGGTTGACCAAGGACAGTTGTCCGGTCGAAGTCGGCGCCCAACCGAACCTGGCGACCGGGTTGCTGGCCGCGGGACGCACTTTCGGCGGCTACTCCGAGGATTTGCCCGCCGTGGGTTCGACGGTCTGCGGAGCCGGCAAGTACGGGCGCAAGCACGTGCCGTGGGTGAACTTCAGCAACGTGCCGCCGACGGTGTCGGTGCCGTTCTCGGCGTTCCCGCAACCCGGCAACTACGCGAGTCTGCCCACGGTGTCGTTCGTCATCCCGAACAACGACAACAACATGCACGACGGGTCGATCGCCCAGGGCGACGCCTGGCTGAACACTCACCTGGCCGCCTACGCGAACTGGGCCAAGGCCAACAACAGCCTGCTGATCGTGACGTGGGACGAGGACGACGGCGGTCCCCGCAATCAGATCCCGACGGTGTTCTACGGCGCACACGTCCGCCCCGGCACCTACAACGAAACGATCAGCCACTACAACGTGCTGTCCACCCTCGAGGAGATGTACGGGCTGCCCAAAACGGGTTACGCGGCCAATGCTCCCGTCATCGCAACTATTTGGGGCGGGTAAGCGGCAACGGGCCGGGTCGCTATTGTGTGCCGCATGGCTGCTGACCTCGTGCCCATCCGCCTGAGCCTGTCCGAAGGTGACCATTACACGCTGTGGGCGCCCCGCTGGCGCGACTCCGGGGACGAGTGGGAGGCGTTCCTGGGCAAGGACGAGGACCTCTACGTTTTCGACGACGTTGCCGACCTGGTTGCCTTCGTGCGCAGCGACACCGACAACGACCTGGTCGATCACCCGGCGTGGAAAGGCGTCACCGAGGCCCACGCGCAGAAGCTGGAGCCGGCTGAGGACAAGCGGTTCGACCTGGTTGCCGTCGAGGAGCTGGTGGCCGAGAAGCCGACCGAGGAGTCGGTGCAGGCACTGGCGGGCGCGCTGGCGATCGTGTCGTCCATCGGATCGGTGTGCGAATTGCCGGCGATCTCGAAGTTCTTCAACGGCAACCCGAGCCTGGGCACGGTGTCCGGCGGTATCGGGCACTTCACCGGCAAGGCCGGCCAGAAGCGCTGGAACACGATCGGCGAGGTGATCGCGCGCAGCTGGGACGACGTGCTCAAGGCCCTCGACGACGTCGTCAGCACACCCGAGGTCGACGAGAAGCTGTCGGCCAAGGCCGCCGACGAGCTCGAAGAGGAAATCGAAGAGGAAGAGTCGGCCGAAGAGGCCGAGGCTGAGGCGGAGCCCGAGCCCGAGTCCGAGTCCGAGTCATCCGAGTCCGACAAAACCGAATCCGACGAGTCCGAATCCGACCAGGACGACGAGGACGACGAGGACGAAGGCCGCGCCGAAGGCGACACCGTCATCCTGGGCGGCGCCGACGATTTCTGGGCCGAGGTCGGCATCGACCCGATCCGGATCATGACCAGTTCCGGGACCTTCTACACGTTGCGCTGCTACCTCGACGAGCAGCCCATCTTCCTGGGCCGCAATGGCCGGATCAGCGTGTTCACCTCCGAGCGTGCGCTGGCCCGTTATCTGGCCGACGAGCACGACCACGACCTGTCGGACCTGGCCACCTACGACGACATCCGCACCGCCGCCACCGACGGCTCCTTGAAGGTCGACATCACCGACGAGAACGTCTACGTGCTCAGCGGCCTGGCCGACGACTTCGCCGACGGCCCGGAAGCGGTGGACCGTGAGCAACTCGACCTGGCCGTCGAACTGCTGCGCGACGTCGGTGACTATTCCGAGGAGAGCACCGTCAACAAGGCGCTGGAGCCGGGCAAGCCGCTGGGCAAGCTTATCGCCTACGTGCTGGAGCCGGACTCGGTCGGCAAACCCGCGGGGCCGTATGCCTCGGCGGTGCGGGCGTGGGAGAAGTTGGAGTCGTTCGTGGACTCGCGACTGCGGCGCGAATAGCGGCGGCCGCGCAATCCCACCTTCGATCCACCTGCCATTTGCGCTTGCGGGATTTCCTGTTCGCTATTTAGATATCGCTGGCACACGCGGCGAGAACCGCGTCCCAGTCCTCGATGTTGAAATGGCCTTTGCCCGGCGACCAGTGCAAGTCGGCGGCAGGAATCGTGCGCTCAAGATACTCAGCGATGGCGCCCGGGATGAACGTGTCGCGATCGCCCTGCCAAATGTGGGTCGGAACCGCCACTTCGTCCACCCCGAAGCCCCACGGGCGGTACAAGAGGAACGTCTCATACGCGGGGCCGCGCCCACCCTGACGGAACGCCTCCTGCAAGATGGCACGGAAGTGCCGTAGGAACAGTTCAGCGCGCGTGTGTTCGTGGTCGGTGTCGGGCAGCGACGACGTGACCAACCGGGTGAACAGCCCCGGGCGGTATCTGGCGCACCAGCCGAGCGGAGCGTAAGCGGCAGCAAAGGGCCGTGGTCCGTACCGCGCCAGGCGCGCATTGAGACGGTCAGTCGAATTGAGACTTCGTCTGATCTCCCGTGTCGCCAGCGGACCCCAAGGTCCAAGCGCACCAATGAATTTCAGCCGTTCCTGCGGGATCAGCGCGCCGCAGGCGAACAGGTGCGGTCCAGCGCCGGAATGCCCGATAACACCGAAATCGTCCACGCCGAGGCCGTCGGCCAGCGCGCACACATCGGCCGGCCAGTCCAGGAAGGTGCGACCACGCTGGAAGGTCGACCGTCCGAACCCGGGACGGTCGACCGCGATCAGCCGGAAGCCGTGCCGCTGCGCGGCGCCATCGGCAAGGACACCTTCCAGCCGACAACTCGGGGTGCCGTGGAAATAGAACACGGGGTAGCCGACGGGGTCGCCGCACTCCAGGTAGGCCAGCGTGCGTCCGTCGGGCAACGGGAACACGGTGGCTTCGTCGGACCGGATATGTTCTGGCAGCTGCACATCAGCGATGTTATTCACTGGCCGACCGCGCAGACGACGTGACTAACCGAATAGCACAGAGAATAAAGTGAGCAACGGCTGCGGGATAGCCGGAAAAATAAAGTTGGCCGTGAAAACGAATAACAAAAGTAGCGCGATGATGGAGAGTAGGGCCACGCCCCCGAGGAATGCGACCAAAGCCGGATTGACCACATATAGCCAGCTGGCAAACTCGCCGAATATTTGTATTGATTGAGTCCAGAAGGCTCCGGCAAGCTGGCCGAACACCGCTGCGATCGGCGACAGCAGCCCCGCCGCGCCAGCGGCCTCGGCGGTCGCGTACGCGCCGGCACTTTCGGTCAAATGCTGCACGAACTGTTCGTGATACGCCGCCGCCGCCCCGGCCACTTTCTGATAGTCCGCGCCCTGCTGCGAGAACATCTGCGCGATGCCCTCCGACACCTCATCGGCCGCCGCGGGAGCGATCGCCAGCGTCGGAGCCGCCGCATCGAGGTGCGCCGCCTCGAGTGCCGAACCGATGGCCGCCAAATCCGTTGCCGCCGCCTCTACCAGGTCCGGCGCCACCATTACCTGCGACATGTCGCCCTCCAGCAAAGCTCTGATCCTCGCGCTACCGTCCCACGGCTGCTCACTCGCGAATTGAGTAGCCGGGTACTCGACTTCTCAGTGCGCTATGGGCCCGTCCGGAGCTGCCGGCGCGTAGCAGGATGGCCACCGGATGCGTTGCCACCGCATCGACCCGCTAGAGGCGGTACATGGCGCGGGACATGGCAGCATCTTCGAGGTACACGTAACGCTTGGAGTCGTTCGCCCGCGGGCGGTTGCGCCGCTCGGACGGGGTGGCTTTGCGGCCGAAGGTCGCGGTACGGGGCAAGTGCTTCATGTCAGTCTCCTTGGGGAGTAGCCGGGGAATTCCGGACAACTCGACTGTCCTATTTCTCGCGGCCACAGCCATCGGTAGGAACGCGTATTTCTGCGCCGACGGGGTCGTAGGTTCGCGCCGGGCGCCCGGCGCCCGTACGTGTTTTCGCGCAGTCCTGCTACCCGATCAGCACCGCATACCGCGGCTTGATCACGTCGTCGATGATCGCCAGCCGCTCGTCGAACGGGATGAACGCCGACTTCATCGCATTGATCGTGAACCGTTGCAGGTCGGTCCAGCCGTAGCCGAACGCCTCCACCAGTCGCTGCATCTCTTCACTCATCGTGGTATCGCTCATCAACCGGTTGTCGGTGTTGACGGTCACGCGGAAACGCGCCCGCGCCAACAGATCGAACGGATGGTCGGCGATGCTGTTGACGGCGCCCGTCTGCACGTTGGAGCTGGGACACAGCTCCAGCGGAATTCGCTTGTCCCGCAAGATAGATGCCAGCCTGCCCAACCGGACCCCGTCGGACGAGACGTCGATGTCGTCGACGATGCGTACCCCGTGGCCCAGCCGGTCGGCACCGCAGAACGCGATCGCCTCGTGGATGGACGGTAGCCCGAACGCCTCACCGGCGTGAATGGTGAAGCGCGCGTTGTGGTCCCGCATGTGCTCGAAAGCGTCCAAGTGCCGGGTCGGTGGGTGCCCGGCTTCGGCACCGGCGATGTCGAATCCGACGACGCCCTTGTCCCGGAACCGGATTGCCAACTCGGCGATCTCGCGTGACATCGCGGCGTGCCGCATCGCGGTGACCAGACAGCGCACCTTGATGCCGTTACCGTCGGCGGCACTTGCCTTCTCGCCCGCGGCGAAACCGGCCAGCACCGCGTCGACGACCTCGTCGAACGACAACCCGCGATTGATATGCAACTCGGGTGCGAACCGGACCTCGGCGTACACCACGGAGTCCGCAGCCAGGTCTTCCACGCACTCGTAGGCCACCCGGTACAACGCGTCCGGGGTCTGCATCACCGCCACGGTGTGCGAGAAAGGTTCCAGGTAGCGCTCCAGCGAGCCGCTGTGCGACCGGGTGCGGAACCACCTCGCCAGCGCCTCGACGTCGTCGGCCGGCAATCCGTCGTACCCGACCTGCTCGGCGATCTCGAGCACGGTCGACGGCCGCAGCCCCCCGTCGAGGTGGTCGTGCAACAGCGCTTTGGGCGCCTTGCGGATCTGCTCCAGACTCAGGCTCATCGCGTGATCCGATCGATAATCAGGGGCCGCGGCGCGGGCGGACAATCCGCCACGCTGAACGCGCCTTCCAACTCGACCATCGCGGGACCGAAGCGCTCCGGGGTCTCGGTGTAGAGCGTGAACAACGCCTCACCCGCGGCCACCGGATCGCCCGGGCGCCGATGGATCCGCACACCGGCGCCGTGCTGGACCTGCGCCCCGGGGCGGGATCTGCCCGCGCCGAGCCGCCAAGCCGCCAGCCCCACTGCCATCGCGTCGATGTCGCCCATTGTGCCGCTTCGGGCGGCGGTCACGGTTTCCGAATGCCCACCAATGGGCAACGGTTTCGCCAAATCTCCGCCCTGAGCGGCGATCAACCGGCGGAACCGGTCCATGGCAGTGCCGTCGCGCAACGTCTGCGCCGGGTCGCGGCCGTCGAGCCCGGCCAACTCCAGCATCTCCTCGGCCAACCGGACCGTCAGCTGCACCACGTCGGGCGGCCCGCCACCGCCCAGCACCTCCAGCGACTCTTCGACCTCCAGCGCGTTGCCGACGGTCGCGCCCAGCGGACAGTTCATGTCGGTGAGCAGCGCGGTGGTGGGCACTCCGTGCTCGGCGCCGAGTTCGACCATGGTGCGGGCCAGATCGCGGGATTCCCGCTCGCATTTCAGGAACGCGCCCGAGCCGACCTTCACGTCGAGCACCAGCGCGCCCGCTCCCTCGGCCAGCTTCTTGCTCATGATCGAGCTGGCGATCAGCGGCAGCGACTCGACGGTCCCGGTGACATCGCGCAGCGCGTAGAGCTTGGCATCGGCCGGCGCCAGCTCGCCCGCGGCGAAGATCGCGGCCCCGACCTCGACCAGTTGTGCGCGCACACGCCGGCTGGACAGGTCAGCGGTGAACCCGGCGATCGATTCCAATTTGTCCAGCGTGCCGCCGGTGTGGCCCAGCCCGCGTCCAGCCGCCTGCGGAAGCGCCCCACCGCATGCTGCGACCACGGGCACCAGCGGCAGCGTGATCTTGTCGCCGACCCCGCCGGTGGAGTGTTTGTCCACCGTGGCCAGGCCCAGGTCGGTGAAGTCCAGCCGCGGTCCCGACGCCAGCATCGCCGCGGTCCAGCGGGCGATCTCGCCACCGTCCATGCCGCGCAGGAAGATCGCCATCAACAACGCCGACATCTGTTCGGGCGCGACCTGCCCGGACGTGTAGGCCGCGATCACCCAGTCGATCGCGGCATCGGAAAGCCGCCCGCCGTCGCGCTTGACGCGGATGACCGTCGGCGCGTCGAATGGCAAGTCCGTCAACGGGATTCCCGGGCGAGGTCGTCGGGGCCGAATGCGTCTGGGAGCAGCTCGCCGAGCCGCTTGGGGCCGGCCGGGTGGTCGACCAGCATTTCCGGACCGCCGTGTTCGAGCAACACCTGGCGGCATCGGCCGCACGGCATCAACGCCGAACCGGTGCCGTCGACGCAGGAAAGCGCGAGCAGTCGGCCCCCGCCGGACGTGTACAGGGCACACACCACAGCGCATTCCGCACAGAGACCAAGACCATATGAGACATTCTCCACATTGCACCCGGTGACCACGCGACCGTCGTCAACCAGCGCGGCAGCGCCCACCGGAAAGCCCGAATAAGGTGCGTAAGCGGCAGAAGTCGCGCGAAAAGCCTTGTCGCGCAGCATATTCCAATCAATGCCAGGCATCTCGTTACCCCGCTCGGCCGAGGACGGACTTCCAGTGCCGCCAGCCTAACGCGGAAACGACATGCGATTTTTATCGGATCATTCAGGACCAGCGGCTATCTGACGGCGTTATGTTTGATAGCGGTTTTCCGGGCAATTTCAGGTCGCATTCAAGGCGGGTGATTCAAACGACGACGACGGCGGATCCGGCGCCTCTGGGATCCTCACGCAAACGACGGCCACCACGGACGCTGTACCGGGGCGACCCCGGCATGTGGGCCTGGGTGCTGCACCGCATCAGCGGGGCCACGATCTTCTTCTTCCTGTTCGTCCACGTGCTGGACGCGGCGGTGCTGCGGGTGAGTCCGCAGGCCTACGACGAGGTGTTGTCGACCTACAAGACACCGATCGTCGGGCTGATGGAATTCGGCCTGGTGGCCGCGGTCCTGTTCCACGCCCTCAACGGGATCCGCATCATCCTGATCGACTTCTGGTCCGAGGGCCCGCGCCATCAACGCAGGATGCTGTGGATCGTCGCGGTCGCCTTCCTGGTGCCGTTCGTGATGGCCGGCGTGGTGATCGGCATCCATGCCTGGGAGCACCTGTGACGAGCACTCCGAATCTGCAGCGCGGCCCCGATCAACTGGCGCCGGTTCGGCAACGCAGCCATTACCGTCCGGCCAGCCTGGACAATCCGCGCTCACCGCGCCGTCGGGCCGGCATCCCCAACTTCGAGAAGTTCGCCTGGCTGTTCATGCGGTTCTCCGGCATCGCGCTGGTACTGCTCGTGGTCGGGCACATGTTCATCATGCTGGTGTGGGACGACGGTGTTTACCGCCTCGATTTCAATTTCGTCGCGCAACGCTGGGCGTCGCCGTTCTGGCAGGTGTGGGACCTGTTGTTGCTATGGCTGGCGCAATTGCACGGCGGCAACGGCATTCGCACCATCATCGACGACTACAGCCGCAAGAACATCACCCGGTTCTGGCTGAACGCGCTGCTGACGGTGTCGATGGTGTTCACGCTGATGCTCGGGACCTATGTGCTGATGACGTTCAACCCCAACATCTCGTGAAAGGTGCGCGGTGATCGAGCAACACCGATACGACGTGGTGATCGTCGGCGCCGGCGGGGCCGGGATGCGGGCCGCGGTGGAAGCGGGTCCGCGCGTTCGTACCGCAGTGCTGACCAAGCTGTACCCCACCCGTAGCCACACCGGCGCCGCCCAGGGCGGCATGTGCGCCGCGCTGGCCAACGTGGAAGAGGACAACTGGGAGTGGCACACGTTCGACACCGTCAAGGGCGGCGACTACCTCGCCGACCAGGACGCGGTGGAGATCATGTGCAAAGAGGCCATCGACGCCGTGCTGGACCTGGAGAAGATGGGGATGCCGTTCAACCGCACCCCGCAGGGCCGCATCGACCAGCGCCGGTTCGGCGGGCACACCCGCGACCACGGCAAGGCCCCGGTCCGCCGGGCCTGCTACGCGGCCGACCGCACCGGCCACATGATCCTGCAGACGCTGTACCAGAACTGCGTCAAGCACGACGTGCAGTTCTTCAACGAGTTCTACGCACTCGACTTGGTGCTCACCCAAACCCCGACCGGTCCGGTGGCCACCGGGGTGGTCGCCTACGAGCTGGCGACGGGCAACATCCACGTCTTCCACGCCAAGGCCATCGTGCTGGCAACCGGCGGATCCGGGCGGATGTACAAGACCACCTCCAACGCGCACACCCTGACCGGCGACGGCATCGGCATCGTGTTCCGCAAGGGACTTCCGTTGGAGGACATGGAATTTCACCAATTCCACCCGACCGGCCTGGCCGGACTGGGCATCCTGATCTCCGAGGCGGTGCGCGGCGAGGGCGGCCGGTTGCTCAATGCCGAGGGTGAACGCTTCATGGAGCGCTACGCCCCGACCATCGTCGACCTGGCCCCGCGCGACATCGTCGCCCGCTCGATGGTGCTGGAAGTGCTGGAGGGACGCGGGGCGGGCCCCAACAAGGACTACGTCTACATCGACGTCCGTCACCTCGGCGAGGAGGTGCTGGAGGCCAAGCTGCCCGACATCACCGAGTTCGCCCGCACCTACCTCGGCGTGGACCCGGTACACGAACTGGTCCCCGTCTACCCGACCTGCCACTACGTGATGGGCGGCATCCCCACCACGGTGACCGGTCAGGTGTTGCGCGACAACACCAACACCGTGCCGGGATTGTTCGCGGCCGGCGAGTGTGCCTGCGTCTCGGTGCACGGCGCCAACCGGTTGGGCACCAACTCGCTGCTGGACATCAACGTGTTCGGCCGGCGCGCCGGCATCGCCGCCGCGCGATACGCTCGGAGTCACGATTTCGCCGACATGCCACCGAATCCGGAATCGATGGTGGTCGGCTGGGTGGCCGACATCCTCTCTGAGCACGGCAACGAGCGCGTCGCCGACATCCGCGGCGCCCTGCAGCAGACGATGGACAACAACGCCGCGGTGTTCCGCACCGAGGAGACGCTCAAACAGGCGCTCACCGACATCCACGCGTTGAAGGAGCGCTATTCACGAATCACCGTGCAGGACAAAGGAAAACGGTTCAACAGTGATCTCCTGGAGGCCATCGAGCTGGGCTTCCTGCTGGAGCTCGCCGAAGTCACGGTGGTCGGTGCTTTGAATCGCAAGGAGTCCCGCGGCGGTCACGCCCGTGAGGACTATCCCAACCGCGACGACGTCAACTTCATGCGCCACACCATGGCATACAAAGACGGCACCCACCTGCTCAGTGACATCAAGCTGGACTTCAAACCCGTGGTGCAGACCCGCTACGAGCCCAAGGAGCGGAAGTACTGATGACAAGCCTCGAGAAAGAGGTCGCGAACCCCGACCCGCTGGAACCTCCATTGCCGCCGGTCCCGGACGGCGCGGTAATGGTGACCCTCAAGATCGCCCGGTTCAATCCCGACGACCCCGACAAGTTCGCCGCCACCGGGGGCTGGCAGAGCTTCCGGGTGCCGTGTCTGCCCAGCGACCGACTGCTCAACCTGCTGCTCTACATCAAGGGCTACCTGGACGGGACGCTGACGTTCCGGCGTTCCTGCGCGCACGGCGTCTGCGGCTCGGACGCGATGCGCATCAACGGCGTAAATCGGTTGGCCTGCAAGGTGTTGATGCGCGACCTGTTGCCAAAAAAGCCGGGCAAGAAACTCACCATCACGGTCGAACCGATCCGCGGGCTGCCGGTGGAGAAGGACCTGGTGGTGGACATGGAGCCGTTCTTCGACGCCTACCGGGCAATCAAGCCGTACCTGATCACCACCGGCAACCCGCCCACCCGCGAACGCATCCAGAGTCCGACCGACCGCGCCCGCTACGACGACACCACCAAGTGCATCCTGTGCGCCTGCTGCACCACCAGCTGCCCGGTCTTCTGGTACGAGGGCAGCTATTTCGGGCCGGCGGCGATCGTCAACGCGCACCGGTTCATCTTCGACAGCCGCGACGAGGCCGCCGCCGAGCGGCTCGACATCCTCAACGAGGTCGACGGGGTGTGGCGCTGCCGCACCACGTTCAACTGCACCGAGGGCTGCCCGCGCGGCATCGAGGTCACCAAGGCGATCCAGGAGGTCAAGCGCGCGGTGATGTTCTCCCGTTAGCTTGCGCGAGCAGACGCAAAAGCC
>NZ_JCALCN010000016.1:0-119026 GCF_059812345.1 Mycobacterium sp. NGS59 | reverse complement strand
CCACCACCAGGCCCCGACGACGAACCCCCACCCTTCTAGGTGGGCCAGGCACTCGCGGTGGTCCGGTAGTTGCCGTTAGGTCCGCTGCAGAAGTCCGAGTTGCTACCTGCCAACAGCACGAAATAGCCTTCGCCGCGCTTGATGTCGCTGTAGGGCGGGTAACTCCAGCCGCTGTTGCACATCGACGTCGGGGTGCCCACCGTCGCCCTACGCCAACTGTTCTTGACGCACGCCTTCAGCGCTTCACCGTCGGACACGCTGCTTTTGGCGATCACCAGCATGCCGCCACCCCAGTTGCCGTCGGCCCGACGATAGGCCCGCGCCCCGAACCCGGTCCCGTTCACCTGACAACCCAGGGACCGCTGCAACGGCTGAAACACCGTCGCGACGTCGCGGTTGGCCACACCCGAAGCGGCCGTGATGAATGCCGCCGCGTCGTTACCGTCGACCTCTTGGATATTGGCGTCGTGAAAGCTGTACAGCTGCTGCGCAATTGCGGCGTTGGCGCCACCGCCCACCACGGGTCCGCTGCCGGTCGAAGTCATGGTCGGCAGCGCCGGGTCGGCTTGTGCCGTGGGGCACAAGATCACCGAGAAGGCGGCCAGGGCAGCGCTCAACAGAACTCTCATCAGCTACCCCTCTACCGGAACGCGCCCACGCCGGTGAACGCCTGGCCGAGCACCAGTTGGTGCATCTCCGGAGTTCCCTCATAGGTCAACACCGACTCCAGGTTCACCATATGCCGGATCACCGGGTACTCCAGCGATATTCCGTTGCCGCCCAATATCGTTCGTGCCGTCCGGCAGATCTCGATGGCCTCGCGGGTGTTGTTGAGCTTGCCGAAGCTGACCTGTTCGGGACGCAGACCCACACTGTCCTTGAGCCGGCCCAGATGCAGCGACAGCAACTGTCCCTTGTGCAGTTCGACCGCCATGTCGACCAGCTTGGCCTGGGTCAACTGGAACCCGGCGATCGGGCGGCCGAACTGGGTGCGCTGCGACGCGTAGTCCAGCGCGGACTGCCACGCCGAGCGTGCCGCACCCATTGAGCCCCAGACGATTCCATAGCGCGCCTCCGACAGACACGCCAGCGGGCCGCGCAGTCCGGTTGCCCCGGGCAGCAGGGCGTCCTCGGGCAGCCGGACGTCGTCGAGCACCAACTCGCTGGTAATCGAGGCGCGCAGCGACAGCTTGTGGTGGATGGTGTTCGCGGAGAAGCCGGGCGTGTCGGTGGGGACGACGAAGCCGCGCACGCCGTCGTCCGTCGCGGCCCACACCACGGCGACGTCGGCGATCGAACCGTTGGTGATCCACATCTTGCGCCCGTTGAGCACCCAGTCCGACCCGTCACGCCGGGCCCGGGTCGTCATCGCGGCCGGGTCGGAGCCGGCGTCGGGCTCGGTCAACCCGAAACAGCCGATCAGTTCACCGGCCGCCATACCCGGCAGCCACTGCTGCTTCTGGTCCTCGGACCCGTTGTTCCAGATCGCGAACATCGCCAGCGAACCCTGCACCGACACCAGCGACCGGATCCCGGAGTCGGCCGCCTCCAGTTCCAGGCAGGCCAGCCCGTAGTGCACCGCCGACGCCCCGCCGCACCCGTAGCCCTCCAGATGCATTCCCAACAGCCCTAATTCGCCGAACTGCTTGGCCAGGTCCCGCGCCACCGGCAGGTCACCGTCCTCGAACCACTCGGCCACGTGCGGGGTGACGTGCTCGGCGCAGAAGGCCCGCACCGTGTCCCGTACGGCGATCTCGTCGCTGGACAACGACGCGTCCAGACCCAGCGGGTCGTAGGGATCAAAGGTCGGCGGCGCGTCTGTGTTCATCCCTCAATCCTGCCCGGGACCGGTAGTCTCGCTGCATGCAACCACGTCGTGGGCCGGCCTGGCTGGGCGTAGACGTCGTGGCGATCCTTGCTTTCTGTGCCCTCGGCCGCCGTAGCCACGACGAAGGCGTCAGCGTCGGCGGGTTGGCGGAGACGGCGTGGCCGTTTCTGACCGGCACCGCCATCGGCTGGCTGGCGTCGCGCGCGTGGCGACGGCCCACCGACGTGGCGCCGACCGGGGTGATCGTCTGGCTATCCACCGTGGTGACCGGCATGGCGCTGCGCAAAGCCAGTTCGGCCAGCGTGGCCGCGGCATTCGTGGCGGTCGCCTCGACGGTGACCGCGATGTTCCTGCTCGGATGGCGAGCCGCCTTCAAAGCACTGGACGGCTGACAGGCCGGACACGTGGTACGCGAGGACGGCGACACCTGGGATCTGTTCACCGGCGTCGGAATGACCGCGACGTTCGGCGCGACCGCCCGCGCGGTCGCCACCAACAAGGGGTTGATCAACGATCCGTTCGCCGCTCCGCTGGTCCGCGCCGCCGGGGTGGAGTACTTCATCCGGTTGATCGACGACGAGCAGTACGCGGCCGACGGCGGCGACAATCCGATGATGTCGGGGATGATCAACATTCTCGGGGTGCACGGCCGGTTCCTGGACGAGTTCCTCACCAGCGGCGCCCGGGCCGGAATTCGGCAGGCGGTGAACCTGGGCTGCGGGCTGGATTCCCGCGCGTACCGGCTCTGGTGGCCGGCCGGGACGCGGATGTACGAACTCGACCAGCCCGATGTGGTCGACTTCAAGGTGCGGGTATTGCGCGACCTGGGTGCCAAGCTGAGCGCGCATCGGTGCGCGGTGGGTGTCGACCTGCGCGCAGATTGGCTGACGGCGCTGCGTCGTGCCGGCTTCGATCCGGCCCAGCCCACCATGTGGATCGCGGAGAACCTGCTGGTCGGTTATCTGCCGCCCGATGCGCAGGATCGCCTGCTTCGTGACGTCAGCGCGGTCAGCGCCCCGGGTAGCTGGTTCGCCGCGGATTACCTGCCGTGGACCCCCATGCAGCTGCAGGAAGGGCGGGCCTTCATCGACCAGTGGCGCGGCCAGGGCTTGGACGTCGACCTGACCAAGTTGACGTACAACGCCGAGTTCCATTCCATCCCGGAGAACCTGGCCGCCCGGGGCTGGCAGGTCACCGACCGCAGCATCCTCGAGTTGGTCGCCGCCATCGGATTGGCGGGTCGTCGGCGCATGAGCCCGCACGATGTCGCCGTCAGCCCGCGATACCTCACCGGAATGCTTCCAGCCGACGCGCGTTAGACAGTTACGTGATGTCCACACCTTCGGCGCTGCGGTTTGTGCCCGTCGCGCTGAGCGACCCGCTGGCGCAGCCGCTGCTGGACGAACTGGCCGACGAGTACGCCGACCGGTACGGCGGGGAGCGGCGTCGCTACCGCGACTGGCTGGTCGACGGCCCGGACGGGGAGTTCGCGGCGCCGCACGGCGGCATGCTGATCGGCATGGTCGACGCGCAGCCCGTGACCGGAGGCGCATTCTGCCGGTACGACGACGAGACCGCCGAGATCAAGCGCGTCTGGACGCACCGCGATCATCGCCGCCGCGGGTACGCCGCCGCGCTGGTCGCCGCGCTGGAAGCCGGAGCCGCCGCCAGCGGCTATCGGCGGGTCTACCTGATCACCGGCGACCGTCAACCCGAGGCCGTGCAGCTGTACCGTTCGACCGGATACACCCAGCTGGCCGAACCGCTGCCGACCCGGGGCCCGGTGCTGCCGATCGCCTTCCTGAAGGCGCTTTCATGACTTTGCATCTGGGGGTGGCCCTCGACGGGCACGGCTGGCTCCCACAGGCCTGGCGCGTCACGCCGGGCACCGCCGGGTCGGTGCTCAGCGGCCGCTACTGGGCCGACCTGGCGGTCACCGCCGAACGCGGCTTCCTCGACTTCCTCACCATCGACGACACCCTGATGCCGCAGATCGGACGGGGTGAGCGGATTCGTCCCGAGCGTCTCGCCGGCCGCGGCGACGCGGTGCTGGTCGCGGCGCGGATCGCCCCGGCCACCCGGCACATCGGGTTGATCCCGGTCGCCACCGTCACCCACACCGAGCCGTTCCACATCTCCAAAGCCATTGCCACCCTTGACTTCGTGTCACACGGCCGGGCCGGCTGGCAGCCCAGGGTGAGTTCGACCAGCCACGAGGCGGCGCTGTTCGGCCGGCGGACCGTCGATCCGGCCGAGCTGTTCGCCGAGGCCCGCGACTACGTCGAGGTGGTACGCCGACTGTGGGACAGCTGGGAGGACGACGCGGTGATCCGCGACGCCGCCACCGGACGCTTCGTCGACCGGGACAAGCTGCACTACATCGACTTCACCGGAAAGTTCTTCTCGGTCAAGGGTCCGTCGATCACGCCGCGCCCGCCGCAGGGCCAGCCGGTGGTGGCCGCGCTGGCGCACGCCGGCCCGGTCTACGAGTTCGCCGCCGACAGCGCCGACCTCGTGTTCGTCACGCCCACCGATGCCGATTCACTGCGCGGCATCCTCGCCGAGATACCATCAACACGACTGAAAGTGTTTGCGGACGTGGTGGTTTCGTTTCACGACAATGCTGACTTTGTGTCCGACACGCTGGTCTGGTCCGGTACCGCAACGGGATTGGTGGACATGGTGCTGCACTGGCAGACTCTGGGGATCGACGGCGTGCGGTTGCGGCCGGCCGTCAACGCCACGGACCTGCCGGTGATCGTCGATGACGTGGTGCCGCTCCTGCAGCGCGCCAAGCAATTCCGGACCGCCTACCGGGACGGTGAGACGTTGCGGGAACGGCTCGGCCTGCCGGCGGCGCCCAATCGGTACACGGGGGTGAATCGATGATCCCGCTGTCGATACTGGACCTGTCGCCGATCAGCTCCGGCAGCGACGCGGCCACCGCGCTGCGCAACACAGTCGAGTTGGCGCAGCGCGCCGAGCGGTGGGGGTACCGCCGCTTCTGGATTGCCGAGCACCACTTCGTCGCCGTCGCCAGTGCGGCGCCGGCGGTGCTGATCGGGCAGATCGCCGCTGCTACCAACAAGATCCGGGTGGGTTCGGCCGCCGTGCAACTGGGTCATCACACCGCGGCCTCGGTGGTGGAGAGCTTCGGGATGCTCGACGCCTTCTATCCGGGCCGTATCGACCTGGGCGTGGGGCGCTCCGGTCAGCGGCGTGCCAAGCAGGACAAGCCCAAGCGGCGGGAGCCGAAGCCGCCCCGCGTTTGGCACGAAGTCGACGGAGTGGTGATCCCCACGCCGTTCGACCTCCGAAAGATGCTGGGTCTCGGCCAGATTCAGGCGACCATGTCGGTCCTGCAGCAGCCCGAGGCGGTGACACCGGACTTCGCCGAGATGGTCGGCGACATCATCGCGATGCTGACCGGCAACTACCACGTCGACGGCCACCACCTGCACGCCACGCCCGGGGAAGGCGCCGACCTGACACCCTGGATCTTCGGCAGCACCAAAGGACCCAGCGCCGCGCTGGCCGGAGCGCTCGGGTTGCCGTTCGTCGGCAGCTACCACATCACCCCGGCCACCGCGCTGGAAGCCATCGACGCCTACCGCGAAGCCTTCGTCCCGTCGAAGTCATTGCAGCGCCCCTACGTTGCGGTGTCGGCCGACATCGTCGTCGCCGACGACTCCGCCACCGCTCGGCGTCTGGCATCGAGCTACGGCCGCTGGGTCTATTCCGTCCGGACCGGTGGTGCCGCGCCGTACCCGGATCCCGACGACTGTGAACCGCTGACCGACGAACAACAGGAGATGGTAAAAGACCGCACCGCAACGCAATTCGTCGGCGATCCGGACGAGGTCGCCGAAAAGCTCGCGGCGCTGCAACAGGTGACCGGCGCCGACGAACTCGTCGTCACCTCGGTCACCCATCGGCATGAGGACCGGCTGCGCTCCCACGAACTGATCGCGCGGCGGTGGGGGATCACACCATGAGCCGCAAGCCCATTCACCTGGCCGCTCACTTCCCCGGCGTCAACAACACCACCGTGTGGACCGATCCCACGTCGGGCAGTCAGATCGAGTTCGACTCGTTCGTGCACCTGGCCCGCACCGCCGAACGAGGCTTGTTCGACTTTTTCTTCCTCGCCGAGGGGCTGCGGCTGCGTGAGCACCGTGGCCGCATCCACGATCTGGATGTGGTGGGCCGCCCGGACACCTTCACCGTGCTGGCGGCGCTGGCCGGCGTCACCGACCGGATCGGCCTGACCGGCACCATCAACACCACCTTCAACGAACCATTCGAGGTGGCAAGGCAATTCGCCACCCTGGACCATCTGTCCGAGGGGCGGGCCGGGTGGAACATCGTCACCTCCTCGGATGCGTTCACCGGGGCCAACTTCCGCCGCGGCGGGTTTCTGGGCCACGCCGACCGCTACCGCAGGGCCGAGGAGTTCCTGACCGCCGCCCGTGCCTTCTGGGACAGTTGGGCGCCCGATGCCGTGCTGGCCGACGTCGAGGCCGGGGTCTATGTCGATCCCAAACACATTCGTAGCGTTGAGTATTCGAGCTCACAGTTCGACGTGCGCGGTTACGCGACCTTGCCGGCCGGTCCGCAGGGTCACCCGGTGCTGCTGCAGGCCGGTGACTCCGACGAGGGCCGCGGGTTCGGCGCGCGGCACGCCGACGCGTTGTTCACCCTGCACGGTTCGCTGGAAGACGGGCAGCGCTACTACGCCGACGTCAAGGGCCGGGCCCGGGCCAGCGGCCGGGATCCCAACCAGCTCAAGGTCTTTCCGGCGGCTACCTTCGTCCTGGGCGACACCGACGACGAAGCGCGGGACAAGGCGCGCCACATTCGCCATCAGCAGGTCAGCGGTGCCACCGCGATCGCGATGCTCGAGCAGGTGTGGGGCCGCGAACTCGGCGACTACGACCCGGACGGTCCCCTTCCCGAGATGGATCCGGTCCTCGACAGCGACATCACCCAGGGACGCGTGCGCCACGGGGATCCGGTGAAGGTGGCGCGCCGGTGGCGGGAGCGAGCCGAAGCGGAGGGCCTGTCCATCCGCGAGCTGATCATCGCCGTCACCAGCCGAGAGCAATTCGTCGGCACCGCAACGCATATCGCCGACGAGATCGACCGCTACGTTCAGGCCGACGCCTGCGACGGGTTTATCCTGGTGCCGCACCTGACCCCGCACGGTCTCGACGAATTCGTCGACCGGGTGGTGCCGCTGCTGCAGGAGCGCGGCGCCTATCGCACCGAATACACCGGCACGACACTGCGCGAGCACCTGGCGGACTAACGCGCTTTCTGTAGCGCGGCATCGGTGGCCTCGCGGATCGGGCCGCGCCACAGCGGCCCGTGGCCAGGAGCCAGGATCTCGGTCTCCACCTCGGCCAGCACCGATAGCGTGCGGATGCACTCCTGCTGGCTGTAGCTGAAGATGGCGGGCAGCAGTTGCGGGCCTTCCTGACGCAGCAATGGGTGTCCGGTGACCAGCGCGTCCCCGCTGGCCAGCACCCCGTCGACCAGATACGAGCAGTGGCCGTTGGTATGGCCGGGGCTGAACACGGGTCGCGGACGGCCGGGCAACGCGGCGGCGACATCGGGCGTCAGCGGCTGGGTGGTCGGGATCCCTTCGCGGATCAGCCCACCACTGCGCACCACATGGGCGGTCCACACCGCCCAGCGGGGCCGCCAGAGGCGCAGGGCGAGATCGCTGATCTTGACCTGTTCCAGGTATTCGCGTTTGGCGTGCCCCACCTCGTCGGCGTGGCAGTACACCGGGGTGCCGTGCTCCCTGGCGAACCAGATCGCGGTGCCCAGGTGGTCGATATGGGCATGGGTGAGCAGGATCGCGCGCAGGTCGCCAGGACCGTAGCCCAGCGTGCGCAGCGAAGTCAGCACCTCCTCGCGGTCGCCGGGGTAGCCGGCGTCGATCAGCATCACGCCGGTGTCGTCGGTGACCAGCGTCCAGTTGACCGCTTCGCCGTGGGCGAGGTGGACGCTGTCGGTGACTTGTACTAGGTCCGTCATGCCGGGAAGTGTAGGAGTAGAAAGAAACAGTGGCTGAACTGAAACTCGGATACAAGGCGTCCGCCGAACAATTCGCACCGCGCGAGCTCGTCGAACTGGCCGTCCTCGCCGAAGCGCACGGCATGGACAGCGCCACCGTCAGCGACCATTTCCAGCCGTGGCGGCACAAGGGCGGGCACGCGCCGTTCTCCCTGGCGTGGATGACCGCCGTCGGGGAGCGCACCGAGCGGCTGCAGCTGGGCACGTCGGTGCTCACCCCGACCTTCCGGTACAACCCCGCCGTCATCGCGCAGGCGTTCGCCACGATGGGATGCCTGTACCCGGGCCGCGTCTTCCTCGGCGTCGGCACCGGGGAGGCGCTCAACGAGATCGCCACCGGCTACGAGGGGGACTGGCCGGAGTTCAAGGAGCGGTTCGCCCGACTGCGGGAGTCCGTGCGGCTGATGCGCGAATTGTGGCGCGGCGACCGCGTCGACTTCGACGGCGAGTACTACCGCACCAAGGGCGCCTCCATCTACGACGTGCCCGAGGGCGGCGTCCCCGTCTACATCGCGGCCGGCGGCCCGGCGGTGGCCAAGTACGCCGGCCGCGCCGGCGACGGCTTCATCTGCACGTCCGGCAAGGGTGAGGAGCTCTACACCGAGAAGCTGATGCCCGCGGTCCGGGAGGGAGCGCAGATCAACGACCGCAACGTCGACGACATCGACAAGATGATCGAGATCAAGATCTCCTACGACACCGACCCCGAGCTGGCCCAGGAGAACACCCGGTTCTGGGCGCCGTTGTCGTTGAGTGCCGAACAGAAGCACAGCATCGACGACCCCATCGAGATGGAGAAGGCCGCCGACGCCCTGCCGATCGAGCAGATCGCGAAGCGCTGGATCGTGTCCTCCGATCCCGACGAGGCGGTCGAGAAGGTCGGACAGTACGTGCAGTGGGGCCTCAACCACCTGGTGTTCCACGCGCCCGGGCACGATCAGCGGCGCTTCCTGGAGCTCTTCGAGAAGGATCTCGAACCCAGGTTGCGCAAACTTGGCTGACATCTCCGGGATCTACATCGCCGCACCCGAAGCCGAGACCGGCAAGTCGACCATTGCGCTCGGCCTGCTGCACCGCCTGGGCGCGACCGTCGCCAAAGTCGGTGTGTTCCGGCCGATTACGCGGTTGGGGGACGGCCGCGACTACATCTTGGAGTTGCTGCTCGACCACTCGACTGCGGGCCTGCCCTACGAACAGTGCGTCGGGGTGACCTACCAGCAACTGCACGACGACGGCGACGCGGCGATGTCGTGCATCGCCGACGCGTATCACGCGATGGCCGAGAAGTGCGACGCGGTGGTGATCGTGGGCAGCGATTTCACCGACATCGGCGGCGCGACGACACCGGCCGGGTTCGCGGTCAACGCCCGGATCGCGGTCAACTTGGGTGCGCCGGTGCTGCTGATGGTGCGCGGCAAGGACCGCACCCCGCAGGAGGTCGCTGCCGTCGTCGAGGTCTGCCTGGCGGAGTTGTCGACGCAGCGGGCGCACACCGCGGCGGTGGTGGCCAACCGGTGTGAACCCGACGAGCTGGACGCGGTCCGGGAGGCACTGCGCGAGTTCACCCCGCGCAGCTATGTATTGCCCGAGGAACCGCTGCTGGCGGCTCCGACGGTGGCCGAACTGTGCGACGCGGTCAACGGCACACCGGTCAGTGGTGACGCCACGCTGCGGGAACGTGAGGTGATGGGCGTGATGGTCGCCGGGATGACCGCCGACCACGTGCTGGAACGGCTGCGCGACGGCATGGCGGTGATCACTCCCGGTGACCGCTCGGACGTGGTGCTGGCCGTGGCGAGTGCGCATGCGGCGCAAGGGTTTCCGTCGCTGTCCTGCATCATCCTCAACGGCGGTTTCGACCTGCATCCTTCGATAGCGGCCCTGGTGTCCGGCCTGCGTCTGCGGCTGCCGATCATCGCCACCACGCTGGGCACCTACGACACCGCCAGCGCCGCGGCTTCGGCCCGCGGCCGGGTCACCGCCTCGTCGCAACGCAAGATCGACACGGCGCTGCAACTGATGGACCGCCACGTAGACGTCGCGGACCTGTTGGAGCAGTTGGCCATTCCCATCCCCACGGTGATCACGCCGCAAATGTTCACCCGTCAGCTGCAACAGCAGGCGCGGGCGGACCGCAAGTGCATTGTGCTGCCCGAGGGTGAGGACGACCGAATCCTGAAGTCCGCCGGGCGCCTGCTGCAGCGCGAGGTCGCCAACCTGACGATCCTGGGCGACGAGACGCAAGTCCGTTCGCGCGCAGCCGAACTCGGTGTCAGTCTGGACGCGGCGACGGTGATCGACCCCCGCTCCAGCGACCTGCACGAACAATTCGCCGAGCAGTACGCCGAACTGCGCAAGGCCAAGGGCGTCACCGTCGAGCAAGCCCGCGAGATCATGAACGACGCAACGTATTTCGGCACCATGCTGGTCTACAACGGGATAGTCGAGGGCATGGTGTCCGGTGCGGTGCACACCACCGCTCACACCGTCCGTCCCGCATTGGAGATCATCCGGACGGTTCCCGATGTGTCCACCGTGTCCAGCATCTTCCTGATGTGTCTGCCCGATCGGGTGCTGGCCTACGGGGACTGCGCAATTGTTCCGAACCCGACGCCCGAACAGCTCGCCGACATCGCGATCAGCTCGGCGCGCACCGCCGCGCAGTTCGGCATCGACCCCCGGGTGGCGATGTTGTCCTATTCCACCGGCTCGTCGGGATCCGGCGCGGATGTCGACAAGGTGCGCGAGGCAACCGAACTGGTGCGGTCCCGGGAACCGGAGCTGCTGGTCGAAGGTCCAATCCAGTACGACGCCGCGGTGGATCCGTCGGTCGCGGCCACCAAGATGCGCGATTCGCCGGTGGCCGGGCGCGCCACGGTGCTGATCTTCCCCGACCTGAACACCGGGAACAACACCTACAAGGCGGTGCAGCGGTCCGCCGGTGCCATCGCGATCGGGCCGGTGTTGCAGGGTCTGCGCAAGCCGGTCAACGACCTGTCTCGGGGCGCGCTGGTCGAGGACATCGTCAATACCGTTGCAATCACGGCGATTCAGGCGCAGGGTATCCCCGATGAGTGACCGTCTGGTGCTGGTGATCAACTCCGGTTCGTCGTCGCTGAAGTTTCAGCTCGTCGATCCAGACTCGGGGGAGTCGCGGGCCGGCGGCGTGGTAGAGCAGATCGGGGAACCCTCGTCGTCGGTTGCCGACCACGAAGCGGCGCTGCGCCGTGCGTTCGACCTGCTGTCCGAGGACGGCATCGACCTGCACGACAGCGGGCTGGTCGCGGTTGGGCACCGAGTCGTGCACGGCGGCAACAGATTCCACGAACCGACGCGCCTGGACGACGCGGTGGTCGGAGAGCTACACCAGCTTTCGCCGCTGGCGCCGTTGCACAATCCCCCGGCCTTGACGGGCATCGAAGTGGCACGCAAGCTGCTGCCCGAGGTGCCCCATGTCGCGGTGTTCGACACCGCCTTCTTTCACCATCTGCCCGCGGCGGCCGCCACCTATGCCCTCGACCGGGGCCTGGCCGCTGCTTATCAGATCCGGCGGTACGGATTTCACGGCACCTCACATGAATACGTCAGCCAGCAGGCCGCTGCGTTCCTGGGCCGACCTCTGGACAGCGTGAATCAGATTGTGCTGCATCTGGGTAACGGCGCGTCGGCGTCGGCGGTGGTGGGTGGCCGACCGGTGGAGACGTCGATGGGTCTGACCCCGTTGGAGGGCCTGGTGATGGGCACCCGCAGCGGCGATGTCGACCCCGGCGTCATCAGCTACCTGTGGCGCACCGCCGAGATGGGCGTCGACGAGATCGAGACGATGCTCAACAAGAAGTCCGGTGTGCAGGGCCTGGCTGGTGAACGCGACTTCCGCCGGCTGCGCGCCAACATCGAATCCGGCGACGCCGCAGCCAAATTGGCCTACGACGTGTTCATCCACCGGCTGCGCAAGTACATCGGCGCCTACCTGGCGGTGCTTGGCCACACCGACGTGATCAGCTTCACCGCCGGGATCGGTGAGCACGACGTGGCGGTGCGCCGGGACGCTCTGGCCGGGCTGCGCGAGTTGGGGATCGAGCTCGACGAGGACCGCAACGCGACCGGCAGCGGCGCTCGGCGCATCTCGTCGGACGAGTCGCGAATCTCTGTGCTGGTCGTGCCGACCAACGAGGAGCTGGCCATCGCGCGCGACTGCGTAGGCGTGTTGTAGCTGTGGATAGCCGAATGCGCGGTTTGCCTTGTCCGTGGGACTCTGCCGGTCATGGAGGAGCCGTTCTTCGGCAGCAGGGCGCTGGCCGGTGGGACCTTGAATCGCCATCAGCTGCGCACGCGATACCGCGCTTTGCTGCCCGACGTCTACCTCGCGGCGCGGGCCGAGCCGTTACTGGAGCAGCGCATCGCGGCGGCTTGGCTGTGGTGCAAGGGAGGCGCTACGGTCGCGGGTGCGGCCGCGGCTGCGTTGCACGGCGCCAGGTGGATTCCCCGAGACGTCCCAATCGAATTGATCTGTAACAACTCTCGACCACCCCGTGGCATCGTGACCAGAAGGTGTCTGCTGTTGGACGGTGAAAAGCAGACGATCGACGGCCGTTCGGTCACCACGGCGGAGCGCACCGCATTCGACATCGGCCGGAGGGGAGCACTGCACTCAGCGGTTGCTCGACTGGATGCGCTGGCGGCTGCGACGGGGTTCAAAGTGCCCGATGTACTGGAACTCGCACGATGCCACCCGCGCTCGCCAGGTCTGCGACGTCTGGAGACCGCGCTGGAACTCGTCGACGCGGGTGCGCAGTCGCCGAGGGAGACCTACCTTCGGCTGCTCTTGATCGAAGCCGGGTTCCCGCGGCCGCAGACCCAGATCCCGGTACTGGGCAAGGACGGGATTCCGTTCGCGCACGTGGACGTGGGTTGGGAACAGTTTCTGGTTGGCGTGGAATACGAGGGTAAGCACCACCAGACCGAACGCGGACGATATGTGTACGACATTCGGCGCTTGGAGATGCTCGAGCAGATGGGCTGGATCATAGTCCGCATCGTCGTCGAGAATCGGCCTGCCGAAATCGTGCGCCGAGTGAGAGTGGTGATGGAGGAACGGGGTTGGCGTGGGCAATGACGGCTTTGGTTGTGAAGTCAGGGTTTTCGGAGTGAACGTAGGGCGGGGAAATCGGCGGATCTTCGCCCAGGGTTCACGCGCAACGCCCAGGCTTCACGCGCAACGCCCAGGCTTCACGCGCAACGCGGGAGCGCTCCTGAACAGCGGTAGAGTGTGAGTACTTGGCTTTGGTTGTGAAGTCAGGGTTTTCGGAGTGAACGTAGGGCGGGGAAATCGGCGGATCTTCGCCCAGGCTTCACGCGCAACGCCCAGGGTTCACGCGCAACGCCCAGCGGTCGAGGGTGAAGCGCCACGGTGGCGACTAGAAAGTGCTGATCGGCCGCACGTTATTGGCCATGTCCACAAGCGTGTACCGGTGCCGCTGGGTCGGCGCCACACGTGCCAGGTTGCGCAGTGACGCCTCCACACCCAACCGCAGACCGTGGTCGGTGAACGGGAAGCCCAGGATGTGATTGGTGCTGGCTTGATTATTGGCCCGGTTGTCCTGCAACCAGTCCATCGCGCCGCCCAGCACCAGCGCGCGGATCTGCAGGACGCGTGGCTCGGTGGCCGGCAGCGCTTCCACCCGGCGCGCGGCGTCGCGGATCTGTTCCTCGGTGATCTCGTTCTGCGACCGCCCGGACAGCAGCGTCACCGCGCTGGTCAGTCGGGCGGTGGTGAAATGCCTTGAGGTGGGCGGTACTTCGTCGAGCACCCGCACCGCACCGTTGCGATCACCGGCGGCCGAGAGGGATCTGGCCAATCCGAAAGCCGCCGAGATCACGCCGTCGTTGGTCCCCCACACCCGCCGGTAGAAGTTCTGCTCGTCGGGCTGCGAGGCCAACTCGGCGGTCGCGGCCAGCGCAAGCTTGGGCGCCAGCTCCCCCGGGAAGGTGTCCAGCACGTCGGCGAAATCCCGGATGGCCGAGTCGTAATCGCCGGTGAGCAACTCCGCCACCGCGCGGTACCACACCAGGCGCCACTGCCAGCCGACCCGCTCGGCCAGGTCGTTGAGCTTGCGCGTCGCCTTGCTGACGTCACCCAGGTCCAGCAGCGCGCGGACCTCCATCAGCGGCAGTTCCACCGACTCGGACACGTCGGCACCGTCGGCGTCCAGCGAGCCGTGCCGCGCGGCCCGCAACGAGTCCAACGTCTGCACCGGCTGCGACAGCACCGTGGCCTGCAGCACCGGCGCGGCGACGTCGGCCGGATCGACCAGCGGCACCGACAGCGCCGTCACGATCTCCTTGGCGGTCAGCTTCTCCGAATGCACCTGCCCGTCCAGGTACACGTCGGTGTGCGCCACCAGCAGGTCCACCCCGAACGTCGAGCGGCTGGGACTGAAGATCGTCGACAACCCGGGCCGGGGCACCCCGGTGTCCTGGGCCACCACCTCACGCAGCACACCCATCAGCTGCGCGGACATCTCGTCGGCGCTGGCGAACCGCCGCCGCGGGTCGGGGTCGATGGCCCGGCGCAGCAACCGGCCGAAGGAGTCGTACTCGGTCAGCACCGGGTCGTCGTCTGGCAGCCCGTCCACGTAACGCCCGTTGCGGGTGCGCAGATTCAGCGTCAACGCCGCCAGCGTGCGCCCCACGGTGTAGATGTCGGTGCAGATGGTCGGGCCGGTCCGCACGATCTCGGGCGCCTGGTAGCCAGGCGTGCCGTACAGGTAGCCGAACGAGTTGATCCGCGACACCGCGCCGAGGTCGATCAGCTTCAGCTGCTCCTCGGTGAGCATGATGTTCTCCGGCTTCAGGTCGTTGTAGACCAAGCCGATGGAATGCAGATAGCTCAGGGCGGGCAGGATCTCCAGGATGTAGGCGATCGCCTCGGAAACCGGCAGCTTCTCGGTCTTGCCGTTCTTGCGGCTGCGCTTGAGCGACTGCCCGCCGATGTACTCCATGACGATGTAGCCGACCGGGTCGCCGTGCTTGTCGTTGTGCTCGACGAAGTTGAAGATCTGCACGATCGAGGGGTGCACGACCTCGGCCAGGAACTGTCGCTCGGCCATCGCGATCGCCTGCGCCTCGGCGTCACCGGAATGCACCAGGCCTTTGAGCACCACCGGCCGGTCGTTGACGTTGTGGTCTACGGCGAGGTAGACCCAGCCCAGGCCGCCGTGCGCGATGCAACCCTTGACCTCGTACTGGCCGGCGATGATGTCGCCCGGATTCAACTGTGGCACAAAGGAATACGGGCTGCCGCAATACGGGCACCAACCCTCCGACGCGCCTTCGCCCTCCGAGCCCGACCGCCCGACCGGCCGCCCGCAGTTCCAGCAGAAGCGCTTGGACTCCGGGACGACCGGGTTTTCCATCAGCGCTTTGAGCGGGTCGATGTCCGGCACCCGCGGGATCTCCACCAGTCCGCCGCCGAGCTGTCGGACCGGCGGCAACGACCGCGTCGCCCCGGCCAGGCGGTCCTGCGGCTGGGTGTCTATGGAGCCCAGCGTCCAGGCGGAGTCGTCGTCATCGTCGTCGTCGAAATCGGGCCGGAACAACGCCTGCGTGGCCTGCGGCTGGCCCGTCGTGGCGGTCGCACCCGTCTGCACGTCCTCCGGCTGGTAAGCCGGTTCGGCGGCGGTGTCCTGGTCGAGTTCGTCCCGCTGGTCTTGCTGCGCCGGCTTGCCCATCAGTCCACGTACTTCGGTTGGGGCGGCAGTGGCGCGGGGCCCAGGTCCGTCAACCACTTGCGGTACAAGGTGTTCCAGGTGCCGTCGTTCCGGATGCGTTCCAGGGTGCCGTTGACGAACCGGACCAGTCCGGTGTTGTCCAGGTTGATCCCGATGCCATAGGGCTGGGTGGCCATGTTCGGCCCGACGATGCGCAGCGACGGGTCTTCGCCGACCAACCCGGCCAGGATCGTGTCGTCGGTGGACACCGCGTCGATCTGGCGTTGCTGCATCGCCACCAGACAGTCGGCCCAGTTCACCACCGACACGATGACCGGCGGCGGCGCGATCTCGCGGACCCGGCGCAGCGAGGTGGTGC
Organism: Mycobacterium sp. NGS59; assembly: GCF_059812345.1. Lineage (NCBI taxonomy): Bacteria > Bacillati > Actinomycetota > Actinomycetes > Mycobacteriales > Mycobacteriaceae > Mycobacterium > Mycobacterium sp. NGS59. The sequence goes on along the minus strand of NZ_JCALCN010000016.1, from coordinate 103,029 downwards.
CGCGGGCCACGCAGACCCGCTTCCCGGACAGGTCCGCCGCCTTGCTGATCGAGGAATCCCGCGGGGCCAGGATGCGCTGGCTGGCGTCGAGGTAGACGGTGGAGAAGTTGACCAGCTTGCGGCGCTCGCAGGTGATGGTCATGGTTTTGACGACGATGTCGACCTGCGAGCGCTGCAGCGCGGTGATGCGCTCGTCGGCCGACAGGATCCGGTATTCGACGTGGTTGGGCCCGCCGAAGATGTCGCGTGCCACCTCCCCGGCGATGTCGACGTCGAAGCCGGTGATGTCGCCGGTGATGGGGTCCCGGAAGCTGAACAGGTTGCTGCCGATGTCCAGCCCGACGATCAGCCGGCCGCGGGTGCGGATGTTGGCCACGGCGGCGTCAGCGTCGGCTTTGTTGGGGAACGGGCGCAGGCTGGCGGTGGGATTGCAGTCCTGGCTGGTGGTATCCGGCGGCAGCGGGGTCTCCATCGGCAATTCCTGCATGCCCACCGGTGTCGGCGGCGGCAGCGTGGGGATCGCCTCGACTTTCAACGGTTCGGAGTGACCGCAGCCGACCAGCAACACCGCCGCCGCGACCAAGACGAGCAGGCGCCTCATCACCGATACTCTTTCAGTCGCGGCCACAGCCCCAGCGCGACCGCGATCGCCGCGCCCAGGCTCAGCACCACCGCACCGATCTGCGCCCCGGCCAGGCCACGCTTCGCGTTGAGCACGTCGTTGCGCAGATGATTACGGCTTTGCTCGATGGCCTTGGTGAGCGCCTCGTCCAGCTTGTCGAAGGCCGGGGTGGAGTCGTCCTCGTTCTTGCCCAACGCCACCTGGGTGGCCGACCGGTAGTTGCCGACCGAGATGTAGGCGTTGATCCGGTCGTTGGCCTGCTGCCAGCGATCCAGCAGCTGCTCGGCGCCCTGCAGATCGACCTTGTCGACGGCGTCATTGCGGGCCATGTACGCGTCGAGCTGGCGGTGCATGGCGTCGATACGCTGGTAGAACGCCCGCTTGCGAACCTCTTCGTCGCCGCGGCGGATCAGCGACAACGTCTCGTCGGCGCGGGCCTGCTGGGCGGTGATGGCCAGGTTGGTGACGGTTTTCAACGACTCGGCGGCAGTGTCTTTCGCACTGCGGCTCGCAGTGGTGGAAATAGTCAACGCGGTCCCGACCCATACCACCATGACGAGGATACCGAGACCCCCGACGACCAGGCCGGGGTTGACGCGGCGCCGGGTGCGCCGGGCCAGCCACCGGTGCGCGAACGCGCCGAACACGACGGTGGTGGCGACCACCAGGATGACGGGAGCCGGGATTTCGGTGGACGCCGTGGTTTCGCTGTCCACCCGGGCCGACGTCGCCTGGTAGAGCCGCTGTGCGTCGGGCAGGATGCGCGACTGCATCAACCCCGACGCCTCCGACAGGTACGACGATCCGACGGGGTTGCCGGCCCGGTTGTTGGTGCGCGCGGTCTCGACCAGCCCGGTGTACACCGCGAGTTCGGCGTTGATCCGGCCCAGCAGCTGCACCAGCGACTCGTCGGTCAGGCCGCTGGACGCCCTGGTCACCGCCACCGCGGCGTCGGTGATGGCCTGCTCGTAACGCAGCCGGACCGCTCGCGGTTCGGACTGGGCGATGAACGCGGTGGCTGCCGCGGCATCGGCCACCGACAGCGTGGTGTAGAGCCGCCCAGCCGCGAACGACAGCGGCTCGGTGTGGTCGAGCACCGTGGTCAGCACCTGCTGGCGGTGGTTGATCGTGGTCGAGGTGGCGAAGGCACTGGAGACGCCGAGCGCGGCCAGCACGATGCCGATGGACAGGATGCGCCCGGGGGTGGTGGAGATGAACCACCAGCGTGGATGGGCGGGTTCGGCGGGCGAGCGCGATCCCAGCGGCTCGGTAGACGGATGCGCCAGCTCAACCGTCACTTCTGCTCAGCCCTCATCTTTCGGCCATCTCACGAACCCGTATAAGCGAAAGTTTATGAGCATCTCGCAGCGGATGTGGGGAGGCGAGGCGAATTACCGCATGCCTATCCTGATTCAGTGCGGGGCGACGGCGACGGATGGGTGATATCCGAGCACGGCCGGCACTACTGGGGCAGATTCGGTGCGGCCGGCCTGTTGTTGCGGGCGCCCCGGCACGACGGCAGTCCCGTGGTCCTGCTGCAGCATCGAGCGGCCTGGAGTCATCAGGGTGGCACCTGGGGTTTGCCCGGCGGTGCCCGCGACAGCCACGAGACCCCGGAAGAGACCGCGGTGCGGGAGGCGTACGAAGAGGCGGGCGTGGACGGCCGGCGGCTGACGGTGCGGGTTGCGATGGTCACGGCCGAGGTCGCCGGCCGCAAAGGCATCGACTGGCATTACACGACCGTGATCGCCGACGCCGAGGAGATGCTGGAGACCGTCCCCAACCACGAAAGCGCGGAGATGCGCTGGGTGAGTGAGGACGAGGTGGCCAGCCTGCCGCTACACCCGGGGTTTGCCGCCAGCTGGCAAGAGCTGCGCGCCGTTCTGGCAACGCTGCCGCTGCGAGCGTGAACTGCGCGACGCGACGCGCCGTGCGGGTGTCGTGGGATTCACGCTGGACGGGGCGGTGCGGCCAGCGCTGAGCTGAGCGCCTCAGCGGCCGCTTTCGGATCCTCGGCCGCGGTGATGGCGCGCACCACCACGACCCGGCGGGCGCCGGCGTCCAGTACCTCGGGCAGGCGCCGCTGATCGATGCCGCCGATGGCGAACCACGGCTTGTCGGTGGCCAATCCGGCGGCGTAACGGACCAGGTCCAGGCCCGGCGCGGCGCGGCCCGGTTTGGTGGGGGTGGGCCAGCACGGGCCGACGCAGAAGTAGTCGGCCATGGAACGCGCCGCCGCTGCGGTCTCGTCGGGTGCGTGGCTGGACAGCCCGATGACCGGCCCGGGTCCGACGATGTCGCGAGCGATCTGCAGGGGCAGGTCGCGTTGGCCCAGATGCAGCACGTCGGCTCCGGCCGCGCGGGCGATGTCGGCGCGGTCGTTGACGGCGAACAGGGCGCCGTGCCGGCGGGCGGCGTCGGCCAGGACCTCGCAGGCGGCCAGTTCGTCGAGCGCTTCCAGCGGGCCGAAGCGCTGCTCACCGGGCGAACCCTTGTCGCGCAGCTGGATGATGTCCACCCCGCCGGCCAGGGCCGCGTCGGCGAACTCGGCGAGGTCGCCGCGCTCGCGCCGGGCGTCGGTGCACAGGTACAACCGGGCGTTCTGCAGCAAGGGTTGGTGCACACCGCGACGTTAGCGCGCTAGCGTGGAACGTTGGAAACACACGACAACGCACGGGAGTCCCGGGTAGTGAGCGGGGCTGAGAGTGGACACTGCCGCCAACGGACCTGTCCTTACCGTCACACCTGATCCGGGTCATGCCGGCGAAGGGAGCACAGGATGCAGTCTCTGGCCGTGATCGGCGGCGGTGTCATCGGCCTGTCGGTGGCACGCCGGGCCGCGCAGGCCGGGTTGTCGGTGACGCTGCACGCCAACGGCGAGCGCGGCGCCTCGTGGGTCGCCGGCGGCATGCTGGCCCCGCACAGCGAAGGCTGGCCCGGCGAGGAACGGTTGTTGCGGCTGGGGCTGGAGTCGCTGCGGTTGTGGCGCGACGGCGGATTCCTGGACGGACTGGACCCGCAGGTGGTGACCGCGCGCGAATCGCTGGTGGTGGCGGTCGACCGGGCCGACGTCGCCGACCTGCGGACCGTGGCGGACTGGCTGTCCCAGCAGGGGCACCCCGTGGTCTGGGAGTCCGCCGCCCGCGACGTCGAACCGCTGCTGGCCCAGGGCATCCGGCACGGGTTTCGGGCTCCGACCGAACTGGCGGTGGACAACCGCGCGGTTCTCGACGCGCTGGTCGCTGACTGCGCGCGACTCGAAGTCCGGTGGGCCGGACCGGTCACCGCGCTGGGCGCCGCCGAGGGTGACACGGTGGTGATCGCCAACGGCATCGACGCACCCGCGTTGTGGCCCGGCCTGCCGGTGCGGCCGGTGAAGGGCGAGGTGCTGCGGCTGCGCTGGCGAAAGGGTTGTATGCCGTTGCCGCAGCGGGTCATTCGAGCGCGGGTGCACGGCCGGCAGGTTTACCTGGTGCCGCGCGCCGACGGCGTGGTGGTGGGCGCCACCCAGTACGAGCACGGCCGCGACACGGCCCCGGTGGTGTCGGGGGTGCGCGACCTGCTCGACGACGCGTGCGCGGTGCTGCCGGCGCTGGGTGAGTACGAACTGGCCGAGTGCGCCGCGGGTCTGCGCCCGATGACGCCGGACAACCTGCCCATTGTGCAACGCCTGGACGACCGCACGCTGGTCGCCACCGGTCACGGCAGGTCCGGGTTCCTGCTGGCGCCGTGGACGGCCGAACAGATTGTGTCGCAACTCATTCCGGTGGGAGTCCGCTGATGATCGTGCTTGTCAACGAACGCCGGGTCGAGGTCGACCCGCAGACCACCGTGGCCAATCTGTTGGCCTCGATGGGCTTTCCGGACCGGGGTATCGCGGTGGCGCTGGATTCCTCGTTGTTGCCGCGGTCCAACTGGGCGACAACGCTGTTCGACGGTGCCCGAATCGACGTAGTGACGGCGGTGCAGGGTGGTTGACAAACTGACGATCGCGGATCGTAGTTTCGCCTCACGACTCATCATGGGTACCGGGGGCGCAGGCAACCTGGCGGTGCTCGAGGAGGCGCTGACGGCGTCGGGCACCGAATTGACCACCGTCGCGATCCGGCGGGTGGACGCCGAAGGTGGCACCGGACTGCTGGACCTGCTCAACCGGCTCGGCATCACGCCGTTGCCCAACACCGCCGGGTGCCGCGGCGCGGCCGAAGCGGTGCTGACCGCACAACTGGCCCGCGAAGCGCTCGACACCAACTGGGTGAAGCTCGAGGTGATCGCCGACGAGCGCACCCTGTTACCGGATGCGGTCGAATTGGTAAAGGCGGCAGAACAATTGGTGGACGACGGGTTCGTGGTGCTGCCCTACACCAACGACGACCCGGCGTTGGCCCGGCGCCTGGAGGACACCGGATGTGCGGCGGTGATGCCGCTGGGTTCACCGATCGGGACCGGTCTGGGTATCACCAACCCGCACAACATCGAGATGATCGTGTCCCGCGCCGGCGTCCCGGTGGTGCTGGACGCGGGCATCGGCACCGCCAGCGACGCCGCGCTGGCCATGGAGTTGGGTTGCGACGCTGTGCTGTTGGCCACCGCGGTCACCCGGGCGGCCGATCCGCCGGCGATGGCCGCGGCCATGGCGGCGGCGGTCACCGCCGGCCATTTGGCGCGGGGAGCCGGTCGGATCCCGAAGCGATTCTGGGCACAGGCGTCCAGCCCCGACCGATGAAACGCTATGTGGCGCTAGGCAGTTCGATGGCGGCCGGTCCCGGGATCCGGCCGCGCGCGGCGGGCGCACCGCGGCGGGCGGGACGTTCGGCCCGCAACTACGCGCATCTGGTCGCCGAACAGGCCGGCCTGGAACTGACCGACGTCACCTATTCCGGTGCCACCACCGCGCATGTGCTGACCGACCGCCAACACGGCGCACCGCCGCAGATCGCCGCGCTGGACGGTTCGGAGGCACTGGTGACCGTCACCATCGGGGGCAACGACATCGGCTACATCCCGTCGCTGATGGCGGCGTCGCTGCCGTCGCTGCTGCGGCACCTGCCGCTGCTGGGTGGCTGGATCACCGAACTACTGGATCGGGACGCCCGCGACCGGGCGCTGTCCGAGGTGGCGGATTCGCTGTACGAGGTGGGTCGTTCGCTGCGCGAGCGGGCTCCGCGGGCGCGGATCTTCTTTGTCGACTACCTGACCGTGCTACCACCCGCGGGTGTGCCGGCGTCGCCGCTGTCCGACGAAAATGCCGCACTGGGGCGGCATCTGGCCACCGCCCTGGAACAACTGACCGCCCAAGCCGCCGCGGCGACAGATTGCGCTTTGGTTAAAGCCGCGGCGGCCAGCCGCGAGCATCACGCGTGGTCGGCGCAGCCCTGGGTGACGAAACCCGGTGTGCCGCTACCGGGTCGGCCCGCACCGCTGCACCCTAACGGTGCCGGGATGCGGGCCGTCGCCGATCTGATCTTGAAAGCGTTGTAGCTCAACGGGTTAGCCGTTGGTGCGCCACCACTGGTAGAGCGGAGCGGTGTCGGTGTTGGACGCCCGGACAAAGCTCAGCACGTTCTTGGCGTCGGTGGTCCAGATGACTTCGGCCTGACCCTGGTAGGTCCCACAGGCGACCTGTCCGGACGGGGAGGTGGCATTGCCCTGAGTCCACGTGGTGGGCGATTGGGCGTCGCCACACTTGGTCAGGGTGTCGTCCTTGATGCTGGCGGTGAATGCGCTGGCCAGGTCGGTCGCGTTGCTGAAAAGCATGTACTTGCCGACGACGGGTCCGCCCTCGGTGGAGTTCTGTCCGCATTCCAAGACCGCGACCATCCCACTGGCCGGCTCCTTGGCGCTGCAGTTGCTCGTTGAGTAGCCCTTGGACAAGACGCCGACAAGGGTTTCGTTGGGTTCGGCGTTCGCGGTCGCCATGCCCGCGTAGCCGACACCGGCCAGCAGCGCCGCAGCGGAAGCGGTCCGCAACAGATTCGTGAAGTGAGGCATTTGGTGCTCCTTTGTTTTGTGGGCCCGATGGTGCGGCTGTGCCGGTATCGGGAGTGTATTTGCGCGGCTCGCCAGAAAACAGGGTTTTTGCCAAAAGGCGTACGGTGTGCGGCGCTGCACCGATCCATTCCATGGGCCACTGTCTGACACAGCACTGATCCGTGCGCGACCCGGCGGCCGGACGATCCTCGAAAAGTCAATGACTGCAAGCGAATTCGCGACACCGCGGGATGGCCGTGGGCCGGCCTGAACGGGTATGGGCGCGATCGCAAATTCAGTGATGCCGTGCGGCCGGGTCTCCGGTATGGTAAGCCTCGCTTCACGCCAGCTAACTCCCCTCGACCTGGAGACGCCATGACACAACCCCCCGGTTACCCGCCGCAGCAGCCCGCCGGCGGACAAGCGCCGAACAACAACTTGGTGTTGGCGATCCTGGCAACGATCTTCTGCTTCCCGCCGACCGGAATCGTCGCGATCGTGAAGGCCAGTCAGGTTTCTGGGCTGTGGGCACAGGGGCTGCATGCCGAAGCGCAGGCTTCCGCCGATGCGGCCAAGAAGTGGGTGAAGTGGTCGGTCATCGCCTGGGTCATCTTGTTCGTCCTCTACCTGGTCTTCGCGGTCCTGCTCGCGTCCAACGCGCCGGACACCAGTGGCGCTTTGGCGGCAATGCTGTTCTGAGCACGGGTTGAGTTCATGGAGGTCCGCCAAGCCGCGGAGCCGCTGAGGCTGGGCGCGCCACTGCTGGTCGGTGGCGCGTCGGTCTTGGTCTGTGCTGCGATCTGGCTCGGCGACCCGACCACACCGGGCGGCCCGCTGCCGACCTGCCCGACCAAAGCGCTGCTGGGAATCGACTGCCCGGGCTGTGGCAGCTTGCGGATGATCTACAGCTTGCTGCACGCAGATGTGTTGGCGGCCATCAGGTTCAACGCGCTGGGCTTGGTCGCGGTCGTACTGCTGGTGTGGGCCTACTTCGCCTGGACGTACGGCCGGCTGGTGGGCCGGCGAATCAAGAGTTGGCAACACACCCGCTGGGCGGCGATGGTGACGCTGGTGCTGTGGGTGGCCTGGTTCGTGGTGCGCAATATCCCGTTCGCACCGTTCACGGGACTGTCCGTCTGATAACGGCGCGAAGGCGTCTAGTCTGGGCGCGATGCTGAACAAATCGAAGACGCTTCCCGCCGCGCTCGCGGTGCTGACCCTGATCACGTTGCTTGCCACCGGTTGCGGACGTTGCACCCACGAGTCGCAACCAGCGGGCAACAGCCAAGCCGCGACCGAGTTCGCCACCACGATGCGCAACAAGGTCACCGCCGACGCGATGATGGCGCACCTGTCCAAGCTGCAGGAGATCGCCAATGCCCACAACGGCACTCGCGCCGTAGGCACCCCCGGCTACGAGGCGAGCGTGGACTACGTCGTCGAAACGTTGCGCAAGAGCGGTTTCGACGTGCAGACACCGGAGTTCACCGCGCGCGTGTTCCACGCCGAGAAGGGCTCGGTTGCCGTCGGCGACTTCAACTCCGAGTCCCGTGCGCTGGAGTACAGCCGCGGCACCGGACCGGAAGGCGTGACGGGACCGCTGCTGTTCGCACCCGAAGGCGAGAGCCCCGGATGCACGCCGAACGACTACGACCGGTTGCCGGTGCAGGGTGCGGTGGTGGTGGTCAACCGCGGTGCCTGCCAGTTCGCCCAGAAGGAGGACGCCGCGGCCCAGCGCGGCGCCGTCGCGCTGATCGTCATCGACAACGTCGACGAGCAGGCGATGGGCGGCACGCTCGGCGCGGACACCGACGTGAAGATCCCGGTGGTCAGCGTCACCAAGTCCGTCGGTTACCAGCTGCGCACCAAGGCTGGCCTGGCGACCGTCAAGCTCGCCGCCAACACCCAGGATGTCAAGGCGCGCAACGTCATCGCGCAAACCAAGACCGGCTCACCGACCGACGTGGTGATGGCCGGCGCGCATCTGGACAGCGTGCCGGAAGGGCCGGGCATCAACGACAACGGTTCGGGAGTGGCCGCGATCCTGGAAACCGCGGTGCAGCTTGGCAATTCACCGCAGGTGCACAACGCGGTGCGGTTCGGTTTCTGGGGTGCCGAGGAACTCGGTTTGATCGGTTCACGCAAGTACGTCGAGTCCCTGGACATCGAAGCGCTCAAGAACATCGCGCTGTACCTGAACTTCGACATGCTGGCCTCGCCCAACCCGGGCTACTTCACCTATGACGGTGACCAGTCGCTGCCGCTGGACACCCGCGGCCAGCCGGTGGTGCCGGAAGGTTCGGCCGGCATCGAGCGCACGCTGGTCAACTACCTGAAGCTGTCCGGCAAGACCGCGCGCGACACCTCGTTCGACGGCCGCTCCGACTACGACGGGTTCACCCTGTCCGGCATCCCGTCGGGTGGGTTGTTCGCCGGTGCGGAGGCCAAGAAGTCCGACGAGGAGGCCAAGTTGTGGGGCGGGACGGCCAACGAGCCGTTCGACCCCAATTACCACCAGAAGGGCGACAACCTCGAACACATCGACCGCACCTCGCTGGGCATCCAGGGCGGCGGCGTCGCCTATGCCGTCGGCTTGTATGCGCAGGATCTCGGCGGTCGCAACGGGGTTCCGAGTATGGGGGACCGGATTCGCCACGTGCTCGCCAAGCCATGACCGGGTAGCGCGCGTGCCGGCGGGCGGCATGAACACCGGTGCCGCTCAGGTGAAAACCGTTGTGCGGTCCCGGCTTTGGGGTGGACAGGCGTCAACCCCCGGGCCAAGCGGAATCGTACGCGGGTGTCGTAGTGCAGCCCTAGTCACGGCGCGCGCCATGGAAGTAGAGTGTGGCCTGATGCTGGCAAACTCTCAGCCACGGCATCGTGATTGGTGTAGGAGGGTCCGTTGACGGAACAACCGCCCCAGTATCCGCCGCCGCCACCCGGGGGTTACGGCTACGAACCGCCCGCCGCTCCCGACGGTTACGGCTATCCGCCGCCGGCGCCGAGTCCCTACGGCGGCTACCCGCAGAGTGCGGGTACCAACGGGTTGGCGATCGCCTCGTTGGTGTGCTCGCTATTCGGCTGGCTATGCGGCATCGGCACCATCCTGGGCCTGGTGTTCGGCCTCGTTGCGCTGGGCCAGATCAAGAAGACCGGTCAAGACGGACGCGGCATGGCGCTCGCCGGAGTCATCATCAGTGGGGCATTGCTCGCCCTCGGCGTGCTGTGGGTCATCTTCGCGATCATCGTCGGGGCCGCCAATAGTGCCGACACCGCGTCCGCGATGTTGATGGCCTGACCCGCAAGTCTTTTCGCGTGCCGCGCCGGTCCGACGCGTTCCCGTGCGGTGTCTAGAATAAGTTGCTGTGTGCAGGCCGGTCGGGGACGGGGTTGGTTGAATGAGGTTGCGCTCACGCCGGGTGAACGCGTCGGTGCGGGCCGTGACGGCGTTGCTGGGAGCGGTCGTCATGGTGGCGGGCTGTTCGACGGTGGTCAACGGTCGGGCGGTGTCGATCCTCAACGACCCGTTCCGAGTGGGCGGCCTGCCGGCGACCAACGGGCCGAGCGGACCGAAACCGAACGCCCCGGCCGCGACCGGCACCGTGGTCAACACCGACAACGGAGCGATCGACAAGTTGTCGTTGTTGTCGATCAACGACATCGAGGAGTACTGGAGAGCCAATTACAAGGCGCCGCTGAAAGGTTCGTACAAGCCCGTCGACAAGTTGGTGTCCTACAACTCCAAAGACCCGAGCAGTCCGTTGGTGTGTCGCAACGAGACCTACCAGAACGTCAACGCCTTCTTCACCTCTCGCTGCAACCTGATCGCCTGGGATCGCGGGGTGTTCATGCCGACCGCCAAGCAGTACTTCGGCGACATGTCGGTCAACGGCGTGCTGGCTCACGAATTCGGGCACGCACTGCAGGCGATGGCCAAACTGGTCACCCGCAAAGATCCGACCATCGTCTACGAACAGCAAGCGGACTGCTTTGCCGGTGTGTACCTCTACCACGTGGCCGAGGGCAAGTCGCCGCGCTTCACCCTCAGCACCGCCGACGGGCTCGATCACGTGCTGGCCGGCATCATCACCACCCGTGATCCGGTGATGGACGCCGAGGAGTCCAACGACGACGAGCACGGCTCGGCGCTGGACCGGGTGAGTGCCTTCCAGATGGGTTTCGTCACCGGAACCTCGGCGTGCGCCACGATCAACAAAGCCGAGATCGAGCAGCGCCGCGGTGACCTGCCGACAACGTTGCGGGTCGACACCAGCGGATCCTCGGAAACCGGTGAGGTCGAGATCACCGAAGACACGCTGAAGACATTGATGGAATTGATGGGCAAGATCTTCTCCCCGAAGAATCCGCCGACGTTGTCGTTCAAGACCGGGGGCTGCTCCAATGCGAAACCCAGCCCGCCCGCCTCGTACTGCCCGGCCACCAACACCATCGCGGTCGACCTGCCCGCGCTGGCGACGATGGGCAAAGTCGCGGGGGAGCGGGAATACAGCCTGCCCCAGGGTGACGACACCGCGCTGTCGATCGTGATGTCCAGGTACGCGCTGGCGGCCCAGCACGAGCGCAACCTGCCGATGCAGAGCCCGTGGACCGCGCTTCGCACCGCATGTCTCACCGGCGTCGCGCACCGCAAGATGGCCGACAACATCGAGCTGCCGTCGGGGAATTCGCTGATCCTGACGGCCGGAGACCTCGACGAGGCCGTCGCCGGGCTGCTCACCAACCATATGGTGGCCAGTGACGCCGACGGCGTCAGCGTGCCGGCCGGGTTCACCCGGATAGCGGCGTTCCGGGCCGGCGTGGGCGGCGAGATGGAGCGTTGCTACAGCCGCTACCCGGGGTAGCTCGCCGGCTAGGACCACCCGATCTCGGGATGCGGCAGCAGATGCTCGGGTTCGTCGCTCACCGTCGGATCACTGCGCATCCACAGCACCGCGACCCAGCCGATCAGGGACCACCCGATGACGAGGATCGGGATGGCCCATGCCCGCCGGATCAGCAGCGCGTTGCCACACCCGGCCGTCGAGGCGTTCGCGTCATGGGAGATCTGCGACTGCTCGACACCGATGCCGTTGCCGCAGCTGATCCTGATGCCGTACAGGTCGTATTGGTCCAGGTAGACCGGAAACCACAAGGCGGCGAATCCGGCGAGTACCAGCAGCAGGCCGGCGATTGCGAGGTAGCGCTGACGGTGGCTCACAATTTCTCCAGACGATGTTAATTAGGCGGTGCGGTCTTTCGCGGTCAGGTCATGCAGACGTTGGAGAACAACAGGACGGGCCACGACACGATCGACCCCAAGAACGAAACGGCCAGGTCCGCACCTTGCAGCTCACGCAGGTGGTCGGTGTGCGTCATCGACCAGACCGTGCCCACCAACAAATATGGCGTGCCGATCATGATCCCGAGGGCAAGCAGCTGGGCGACGGAGAGCTCAATGCTGAGCACCCGGCGAATTCTGTCCAACACTATGCCCCGCCACCCATCGGACCACCCCTCGAACTCACACTATGTTAATGGAGGTTCCGCGGGTGCGGTAGTAGCGACGGGGTTTCGGAGGTTACGACCGGGGCTACAGTAGGTCGGTGAGGGAGGTGGCGTCGGTTCCCAGTGCTGAGCCGACGATTCGCCGACGGCCCAAGGATCGCAAGGCCCAGATAGCCCGGGCGGCCGCCGAGGCGTTCAGCGCCCAGGGTTATCACGCGGTGAGCATGGAGACCATCGCGGGCAGAGTGGGAGTGTCCGCACCGGCACTGTATCGCCACTACTCGGGCAAGTACGACCTGTTCCGGGGTGCGGTGCTGGCCCTGAGTCAGGTACTCGTCGACTGCACCGAGTTCGACGACGAGCCCGACCTGGACCAGATCGTCGCTGCGCTCATCGACACCGCCCTGGACAACCGTGACTCCGGTGGGCTCTACCGGTGGCAGGCGCGGTATCTGAGGGCCGAAGATCAAACCGCGCTGGCCGAGCAACTCAAGATGGTGAATCGCCGAATTCAGCGGCCGCTCATGGCGGTTCGGCCTGGGCTGGCCGCCCGGCAGCGGTGGATGCTGTCGGCCGGCGCGCTCAGCGTGATCGGCAGCATCGTCGATCACCGCGCCCGGATGTCGCCCGCCGACATTCGCGAAGTGCTGGGCGCGGCGGCGGCGGCGGTGCTGGCCGCGGACCTCCCGCAGCCCGGCGATGTCTTTCCCCGCCCGGCGTCCTGGCGGATCTTCGCCGCGGACGCCGGTGTCTACGAGGCGTTGTTGCACGCGTCGATGGCGTTGTTCAAAGACCGGGGATACACCGACACCAGCATGGCGCAGATCGCCTCGGCCGCAGGGATTCCGGTGTCGGGGATCTACCGGTATTTCTCCGGCAAGTGCGAGATCCTGGCGACCGGCTTGCGTCGCGCGGCCGACCGGGTCTCGGCGCAGCTGGCACCGGTGCTGGGCGCTCTCACCGAGCCCAGCCAGGCTTTAACGTTGCTGATCGATGCCTACGTGGCGACGTCGTTCGCCAACCCGGAGCTGGCCGAGGTGTACTACACCGAGCGGGTCAACCTGACCCCGGCAGACCAACTGCTGCTGCACAACGTGCAACTCTCGACCATCGATTCGTGGGTACGGCTGCTCACCGCCGCCCGGCCGTCGCTTCCCGCGATACGGGCGCGGTTCCTGGTGCACGCCGCGATGGCGCTGACGGTCGACCTGGGCCGCATGGTGCCGGCCGGCATCCGTGCCGAAGAGTCCGCCTACCTGCAGGCCTGCGTGCGAAAGTTGATGGAAGTCACCCTTTTTGGGCCCCGCTGAGATCCAGAAGCCGAAGCGCCGCGGCAACCGCTAGAGCGGCGACGTCGAGAGTCTTCGACGCCAGGTCGTGGCGCGCGCCGGTGATCTCGACGATCTCGGTCGCGGCGGGGATCAGCGCTGCGGCATGCCGCAATTCGGCGATCGTGCCGAACGGATCCGAGGTGCCGTGGGTGAACACCGTCGGCACCGCGATGTCCGGCAGGTGCTCGGTGTGCATGCGTTCCGGTTTGCCCGGCGGATGCACCGGATAGGAGAACAGGGTCAGCACGTCTACCTTCGTGTCCGGCGCCGCCGGTCCGGCCACCACCATGGACGTCTGCCGGCCGCCGTACGAATGGCCGCCGGCGATCAGCGGCCCGTCGGCCAGGCCCCGGCACACCTCGATCGCCTCGGCGATCCCGGCCTGATCGGTGGCCGCGGAACCCGAAGGCGGGCCCTTGGGGCGACGCCGGCGATAGGGCAGGTTGTAGCGCACCGCCAGCCAGCCACGCTGCGCCCACTCGTCGCAGACCCGTTGCAGCAGTGGGGATTCCCGGCTTCCGCCGGCACCGTGGGTGAGCACGACGACGCCGCACGGGGTGCCGTCGGATTCGTGGGCGATACCGGCGATCCGGTCGAGGTTCATCAGCTCAGCCGGAACAGGGGCGAGACGGGCCCGTGCCCACCGCCCAGCGGATAGGCCGCGCGCAAACACTCTGTCACCCAGCTTTTTCCGAAAGCGACCGCATCGGGCACGGTGCGGCCGTGGGCCAGCGCGCACGCCACCGCCGAGGCCAGCGTGTCACCGCCGCCGTGGTCGTTGCCGGTCGGCAGTCGCGGGGCGTCGAATTCGTAGCAGTCCGCGCCGTCATAGAGCAGGTCGCAACTACGCTCCGAGGACCGCAAGTGCCCACCCTTGACCAGCACCCACTGCGGTCCCAATGCATGCAGAGCCTTGGCCGCCGCGTGTTGCGTCTGCTGGTCGACGACCTCGATGTCGACCAGCAGCTTCACCTCGTCGAGGTTGGGCGTCACCAGGGTGGCTAACGGAAACAGTTGGGTGCGAAGCGAATCCAGTGCTTCTCGGGCCAGCAGCGGGTCGCCGTGCATGGAGGCGCACACCGGGTCGACTACCAGCGGCACCGCCGGTTCGACCCGGCGCCAGGTGGTGGTCACCGCCTCGATGATCGACGACGACGCCAGCATTCCGGTCTTGGCGGCCTGGACACCGATGTCGTCGACCACCGCCTCGATCTGTCCCGCCACCACGTCCGGCGGAACTTCGTGAAAGCTCTTGACTCCCAAGGTGTTCTGCACGGTGACCGCGGTGACGGCCACGCAGGCATGCACGCCTAGTAGGGCCATGGTGCGCATGTCGGCCTGGATGCCCGCGCCGCCTCCGGAGTCGGACCCGGCGATGGTCAGTACCCGCAGCGGCGTCGTGCCCGGCGCCGGAACCGGCAGGAAGGTCACTGGGTGGGCGTCAGCGGGAGATAAACCCGGTTGCCGTGGTCGGCGAACTCGCGGGACTTCTCCTCCATCCCGGCGGCCAGCATGGCCTCGACGTCCTCCTCGGTCTCCAGACCGTGCTTGGCGGCGAAGTCGCGCACGTCCTGGGTGATCCGCATCGAGCAGAACTTCGGCCCGCACATGGAGCAGAAGTGCGCGGTCTTGGCGGGCTCGGCGGGCAGCGTCTCGTCGTGGTACTCCCGCGCGGTGTCGGGATCCAGCGACAGCGCGAACTGGTCGTTCCAGCGGAACTCGAAACGTGCTGTGCTCAAGGCGTTGTCGCGTTCCTGCGCGTGCGGGTGGCCCTTGGCCAGGTCGCCCGCGTGCGCGGCGATCTTGTAGGCGATCACCCCGTCCTTGACGTCCTTGCGGTCGGGCAGGCCGAGGTGCTCCTTGGGGGTGACGTAGCACAGCATCGCGGTGCCGGCCTGGGCGATGATGGCCGCGCCGATCGCCGAGGTGATGTGGTCGTAGGCGGGAGCGATGTCGGTGGCCAGCGGCCCCAGCGTGTAGAACGGCGCCTCCTCGCACCATTCCTCTTCCAGCCGGACGTTTTCCACGATCTTGTGCATCGGCACGTGCCCGGGCCCTTCGATCATCACCTGCACGCCATGGGATTTGGCGATCTTGGTCAACTCACCCAGGGTGCGCAACTCGGCGAACTGGGCGGCGTCGTTGGCGTCGGCGATGGAGCCGGGCCGCAGCCCGTCGCCGAGGGAGAAGGTGACGTCGTACTGCGCCAGGATGTCGCAGAGTTCCTCGAAGTTGGTGTACAGGAACGACTCCTGGTGGTGCGCCAGGCACCAGGCGGCCATGATCGACCCGCCGCGGGACACGATGCCGGTGACCCGCTTGGCGGTCAGCGGGACGTAGCGCAGCAGCACCCCGGCGTGCACGGTCATGTAGTCCACGCCCTGCTCGCACTGCTCGATCACGGTGTCGCGGTACAGCTCCCAGGTCAGTTCGGTCGGGTCGCCCTTGACCTTCTCCAGCGCCTGGTAGATGGGCACGGTGCCGACCGGGACCGGCGAGTTGCGCATGATCCACTCGCGGGTCTCGTGGATGTTCTTGCCGGTGGACAGGTCCATGATGGTGTCCGCGCCCCAGCGTGTGGCCCACACCATCTTGTCGACCTCCTCGGCGATCGAGGACGTCACCGCCGAGTTGCCGATGTTCGCGTTGACCTTCACCGCGAACGCCTTGCCGATGATCATCGGCTCGCTCTCGGGATGGTTGTGGTTGGCCGGGATGATCGCCCGGCCGCGGGCGACCTCGTCACGCACCAGTTCGGCGGGCATGCCTTCGCGGACCGCGATGAACGCCATCTCGGCGGTGATCTCGCCGGCCCGGGCACGCTGCAGCTGGGTGCCGCGGTCGCGGATCACCCCGGGCCGCGGCGGCAGGCCGGCGGTCAGGTCGATCACGGCGTTGGTGTCGGTGTACGGCCCGGAGGTGTCGTAGAGGTCGAAATGGTCTCCGGTGGACAGGTGCACGCGGCGGAACGGCACCCGGGCTCCAGGGACCCCGTCCACTTCGCGGTAGGTCTTGCTGCTGCCGGCGATGGGGCCGGTGGTCACAGACGGGTCGACGGTCTTGGAAAGAAGTTCGGTCATGGTGCATCTCCCTACGCCGGCATTACCCGGTCAGGTTCGTACGGTCGACGGCCCCAGCCGTCCTCTCAGCGCGTCGGGTTCGCGCTCCCGCGTGGATTTGATGGGCGTCTCCCACGCTAGCGCAGCGCGGGGCCGGCGTGCAGCGATGTCAGCCGTTCGGACCGTCGGCACCCGGAGCGCCGAGCACGGTTCCGCGGGTGCCGCCGGCACCGCCGGTGCCTGGGTCGGGGACATTAGCGCCCACGGTGTTGCCGGCGGCACCGCCTGCCCCGCCGTCGCCGCCGTTGCCGAACAGCCCCACCGCATTGCCGCCGTCGCCGCCGTCCCCACCGTCGCCACCACCCAACGCCCCGCCCGTGCCGCCAGGCCTGCCCGCACCGCCGGCCCCGCCGCTGCCCCAGATCGCTCCGCTATGGCCACCGGTGCCGCCGGCACCACCGGTGCCGCCAAGGAAGCCACCGGGAGCGCTGAATCCGCCGTCGCCGCCGGCCCCGCCGCCGCCGATCAATTTGGCGTCGCCGCCATATCCGCCCACGCCGCCCGAGCCGCCGCGCTGCACGCCGGCGCCGCCGTCGCCGCCGTTTCCACCGGCGCCGCCGTTACCAACCAGTCCGCTCACGCCGCCGAATGCGCCGGCGCCGCCGTTTCCGCCGACGGTCGCAGTGGCGACGCTGCCCAAACCCCCGGATCCACCGACGCCGCCGTCGCCGAAGAAGAAACCGGCGTTGCCGGCCGTCCCGCCACCGCCACCGCTGTTGCCGACACTGCTCGGCCCGGCCGCGTTTCCGCCAGTGCCACCCGCTCCACCGTTGCCGAATAATCGGGCGTCGCCGCCCAGACCGCCGAACCCGCCGGGACCTGCGGTATTGCCCCCGCCACCAGTTCCACCGGTGCCGCCGGCCCCGCCGTTGCCATACAGCAGTCCGCCGGTTCCTCCGTTGCCGCCGGAGCCTCCCGATCCACCACCGGTCGGCAAGAAGCCGCCCGTTCCGCCGGCGCCGGCGGAACCGCCCGCGCCCCACAGTCCGGCGTTGCCGCCGTTGCCACCAAGCCCGCCGGGGCTGCCGGGAAATGCGGCCGTGCCACCGTTGCCGCCTTGACCGCCGTTGCCGAACAGCCAGCCGCCGGCACCGCCTTGGCCCCCAGTCCCACCGGGTCCGCCGAGGGCGCCGGTTCCGCCGTTGCCGATCAGTCCGGCCGCCCCGCCGGCGCCACCGGCCTGGCCGACCGCAGTGCCCGCCGCGCCGCTGCCGCCGTTGCCCAGCAGAAAACCACCCGGCGCCCCCGCCGCACCAGGAGTAGCGGCGTTAGCGCCGTCGCCGATCAGTGGGCGCCCGAACAGCGCCAGCGTTGGGGCGTTGATCGCGCCCAGGATTGCCTGCTGGACGTTGGCGGCCTCGGCGCTTGCATACGCTGCGGCGCCTGTGCTCAACGTGGCGACGAACTGCTCGTGGAACACCGCGACCTGCGCGCTGAGCGCCTGGTATTGCTGGGCGTAGTCGCCGAACAGTGCCGCGATGACCGCCGACACCTCGTCGGCGCCGGCGGCCAGCACCGCTGTGGTGCGTGCCGCCGCGACTGCGTTGGCTTCGCTTAGCGCCGCGCCGATACCTGCGAAGTCTGAGGCTGCCGCCGAAAGCATCTCGGGAGCGGCGATCACAAACGACATCTGGGAACTCCTCACCGATTACGGTGCGGAAATCGTCGCTGCCGAACCCATAGCGGCGCATGGGGCATCGGCCCCAATATCCGACAAACGCGTCAGGCGTCCTCGAGTGCCTCGCCTAGTTCCTGGAGGAGCTGATTGTGGTGATTGCTGGCTAATAGGTGTCCGGCGGTGATCACCAGCGCGACCGGCCACTCGATCAGTTCGAAGGCCGCCAGCGCGGCGATACCGCCGTAATACGCCAGCTGTTCGGGCGGCGGGATCTGCAGCCTGCCCACCACCGGTAGGTTGACGGCGAACGTCTGCCCCTGCCGGATCTGCGCCACCGCCTCGCGCTGCGAGGTAGCGCGGCGATCTCTCTTTTCGGCCATCATTTGCCTTTCGGTAACTGAAGGTTTGCCGTTGAGCCCGATCGTGCGGTCACCGTCGGGATTATGACGACGACAGATGTCTTGCGCGACCCGTTAGCTTCGTCGTTCGGCCGGTTGCTGCGCGGACCGTTGACAGAGCTGTACGCGCTGTTGTGGCGGGCCGGGGTGCTGGAAGTTGTCGATCGGCATCGAGCTCCTCGCCAGTTGTCGGTGAATGCCTCGCGCAACGAGTTGCGGGTGGCAGCGGACCCGAACGCCGATCACGATTTTTCATCATCCGGCACCTGGGCGACCGGCTGACGACAGCCGAATCAATTAGTGCTGCGCAGGTTGGTGCTGCCGGCACGCCGGCCGGCCGCCTTCTTGACCGGGGCCTTCCGCGCCGTCTTCGCCGGCGCCTTGGGCGTCGACTTCGCCGGCTTTTCCGGCGGCTCGTCGGGCACCGAGGCGAGCTTCGCCGGCGTCGGCACCACCGGCTGCTCGGGTGCGTCGCCGAGCTTGCGCAGCAACAGTGCCCCGCCCCCGATCGCCAACAGGATCGGCCATTCGACCAGACCCGCGGCGCCGATGGCACCGAGGGCCAGCGCGGCCGCGGGTGTCGACTTGCTGCCGGCGCTGATGCCTTGCTGAATCCCGTCGGCGGCTCCCTTGACCCCGCCGACGATGCCGTTGACCGCCGCTCCGCCGACGGCGCCGGCGGCGGCCGTGGTCGCGGACGCGGCGCGACTCACCGATCGACCCACAGTGCGGAAAGCTCCGTCGACGACACCCATGATGACTCCCTGGCTCGGCTGTTGAAGTGTGTATACCCCGCGCCCGCGTAGTTCACCAGAATCAGCAATGGAATTCACAGCAATCTTGGAGGCTGCGCCGCTCACCGGCGTAGGTCGACGAGCACCGGCGCGTGGTCGCTGGGGGCCTTGCCCTTGCGCTCTTCGCGGACGATCTGTGCGTCCACCACCCGCTCAGCCAGTGCCGGGGAGCCCAGGATGAAGTCGATGCGCATGCCCTGCTTCTTCGGGAACCGCAACTGCGTGTAGTCCCAGTACGTGTAGACCCCCGGCCCAGGGGTGAAAGGCCTTACCACATCGGTGAATTGGGCGTCGACGATGGCGTCGAACGCGTTGCGCTCGGGCTCGGAGACGTGCGTGCAGCCCCGGTAGAAATCGGTGCTCCACACGTCCTCGTCGGTGGGTGCGATGTTCCAGTCACCGACCAGGGCGATCGGCGCGGACGGTTCGTCTCGCAGCCAACCTTCGGCCGTATTGCGCAGCGCGGCAAGCCAATCCAACTTGTAGGTGTAGTGCGGGTCGTGCAGGGTACGGCCGTTGGGGACGTACAGGCTCCACACCCGCACGCCGCCGCACGTGGCGCCGATGGCGCGAGCTTCCGCTGCTGCGGCCACGTCGGGCTTGCTGCTCCAGCTGGGCTGGCCCTCGAAGCCGACCTGCACGTCTTCCAGCCCGACCCGCGACACGATCGCCACGCCGTTCCACTGGTTGAAGCCGACATGCGCCACCTCGTAACCGATCTCGTAGAACGGCAGCGCCGGAAACTGGGTGTCCGAGCACTTGGTCTCCTGCATGGCCAGCACGTCGACCTCGGCGCGGGCCAGCCAGTCGAGGACCCGATCCAGCCGGGAGCGAATGGAGTTGACGTTCCAGGTGGCCAGGCGCAGTCGCGCAGTGGTGCCGTTCGGCATGGCAGGTCTCCTAGTTCTGGGCTGGGCGGAAGTATCGACGACGGTGGTGCAGCCGGAAACCCTGTGCTTCGGCCGGTGCGGTCGGTTCACTGTCCGGCACGCACCGGTAGGCCCGGTCCTCGGCCCGGACCAGGATCTGTTCGGTGCGTTCGGTGACCCAGCCCGGCGGCGGTGACAGCAACCGGTCGGCGATGGCCAGTCGCGGGGTGAGCCGCCGGCGGCGGTACCACTCGAGGATCTCGGGGATGGTGTTCTCGTGTGCCGAAATATCAAGGGGTGCCGCAGAGTTGGTCGCCAGATCGATCCCGTCGCCGGCGCGCAGCAGCCAGCCGTCCAGCCAGGTCTGCTCGGCGCCGGGCCGCTCCGCGGCAGCGGTACGTTCCAGCGCGCGGATGTCGGCGGTGCGCACCGGGGCGTCGGTCAGTACCCGCATCGCCACCACGTCGTCGGGTGAGACCTCGACCAGCGCACCGGTTTTGGTGCGCAACCGCAACGTCGGGTCGACCGCCACCAGGTGCCCGATGGCGTCGGTCAGCGGCGGGACCGATCCGGGTGACCGACGGTAGCGAAGCGCCACCCGTGTTCCCAGGCCCGGCCACGACACCATCAGTGACCGAACGGGTCGGGCCCCTCGCCGGGCAGCCACGACAATCCCGGCACCCCCCAACCGTGCGATTTGACCGCGCGTTTGGCGGCCCGTGCGTGCCGGCCGACGAGGCGGTCCAGGTAGAGGAATCCGTCCAGATGCCCGGTCTCGTGCTGCAGCATCCGCGCGAACAATCCGGTGCCCTCGACGCTGACCGGTTTGCCCTCGCCGTCCAGACCGGTGACCCGTGCCCAGTCCGCGCGTCCGGTCGGGAAGGACTCACCCGGCACCGAGAGACAACCTTCGTCGTCGTCGTGGCCGGCCGACGGCATCGTCTCGGGAATCTCCGAGGTCTCCAGCACCGGGTTCACGATCACCCCACGCCGGCGCTGGGTCAGCCCACGGTCATCAGAACAGTCGTAGACGAAGACCCGCAGTCCGTGGCCGATCTGATTGGCGGCCAGCCCGACACCGTGAGCGGCGTCCATCGTCTCGTACATGGTCTTGATCAGTTCGGGCAGCTCGGCCGGCAGCGATCCGTCGGGTCCGACCGGAATTGGCGTCGTCGGATTGTGCAGGACCGGATCTCCCACGATGCGAATGGGTACGACTGCCATGGTCGGCTAGCTTAGGCCCGCCGACGATGCGGCCCGGAACGGGCCGAGGAGAAGGGGGGCGATTCTGCCACGGGTCTGCGCCCTGTCGACTCCGTCACAGGGTGTGACCAGCATCGGGACCTGTCGATCCGCAGCAATTCGGCCGACGCGCGGGTGTGGATTCCGGCGCAACACTTTGCGGCGTGGTTCAATATTCGCGCACGACATTGCCCCTATGTAGGTCAAAGTCATTCGAGCAATCGAGCATTCGCCGGAAGGGTCCAGGGGAAGCAATATGGACAGCGCCATGGCGCGGGCACATCGAGCGGGGGACGACTCGGAGATCGCCGACGGGCTGACCCGGCGCGAGCACGACATCTTGGCTTTCGAGCGTCAGTGGTGGAAGTTCGCCGGGGTGAAGGAAGACGCCATCAGAGAGCTGTTCTCGATGTCGGCGACGCGCTACTACCAGGTGCTCAACGCGCTGGTGGACCGGCCCGAAGCGCTGGCCGCCGACCCGATGTTGGTGAAGCGGTTGCGGCGGTTGCGCGCCAGCCGTCAGAAGGCCCGGGCCGCGCGGCGGCTGGGCTTCGAGGTGACCTGACCGTTTTGCGGTTCCTGGCCGTCCGCTGGTTACAGTGGCTTCGATGAACGAGCGCGTACCCGACTCTTCGGGGCTTCCCCTGCGGGCCATGGTGATGGTGTTGCTCTTCCTGGGTGTCATCTTCCTGTTGCTCGGTTGGCAGGCTCTGGACTCGTCGGGCAAGGCCGAGGAGGAGTCGTCGTCGGTCACCACCATGTCCAGCCCCGTGGCGCCGTCGTCGACCAGCGCGAAGCCGGCCGCCAACGACGCCGAGGTGCGGGTGTACAACATCTCGGGCAAGGAGGGCGTCGCCGCACGGACGGGGGATGAGCTCAAAGCGGCCGGTTTCAAAGTGGCCGACGTCACCAACTTCACCGCCGCCGATGTCGCAGTGACGACCGTCTATTACGGCGAAGAGAGCGAAAAAGCGACCGCCGACGCCGTGGGCAAGAAGTTGGAGGCGCCGGTGGAAAAGCGCACGCCCGAACTTTCCGAGCTGCCGCCGGGCGTCATCGTTTTGGTGACGGGTTGAGGCTGAGTTCGGATCATTGCCAGGCTAGGCTCACGGCTATGCCTAAGCTCGCCGGTCCCACAGTCGCCATGTCAGTCCTGTCCGCGGCCGCTTGCGTCGCGCTGGTAAGCGCGTGCTCGTCGCCCCAGCAACCGTCGACGACACCCGGTACCACCCCGTCGGTCTGGACCGGATCCCCCGCGCCGTCGACCTCCGGGCATGCCGAGTCGGCGCCGGCCACCTCTGAGGCGCCGCCGTCCGGGCAGACCATCACCACCGTGCTCAAAGGCCCCACCGGCGCGGAGATCGCCACCGCTAAATTCGACTTCGCCAACGGGTATGCGACCGTGACGGTCACGGCCACCAGCAGCAGCGGACTCGCACCGGGCTTTCATGGCATGCACATCCACAAAGTCGGCAAGTGCGAGGCGAATTCGCAAGCCCCCGACGGCGGGGAAACCGGCGACTTCATGTCTGCCGGCGGGCACTTTTCGGCGCCCGGCTCGACCGGCCACGCCAGCGGGGACCTGACGTCGTTACAGGTGCGCAAGAACGGCGCGGCGATGCTGGTGACCACGACGGACGGCTTCACCATGGACGACCTGCTCGCCGGCAGCAAGACGTCGATCATCATCCACGAGGGTCCGGACAACTTCATGAACATCCCGAACCGCTACCAGGTCAACGGCCAACCGGGTCCCGACGAGACCACGATGAAAACCGGTGACGCCGGCAAGCGGGTTGCGTGCGGTGTCATCGGAGCCGGCTAGCCTGCCTCGCAGCCGGGCGCGCAACCGGATCGACTTCGCCCGTTCGCCCCGGCCCACGGTGGGCGTGGAATGGGAGTTCGCCCTCGTCGACGCCGAGACCCGGGATCTGAGCAACGAGGCCACCGCGGTGATCGCCGAAATCGGCGAAAACCCGCGTGTGCACAAGGAATTGCTGCGCAACACCGTCGAGATCGTCAGCGGCATCTGTGAAAACGCCCCCGCGGCAATGCAGGATCTGCGCGAGACGCTGGGTCCGGCGCGGCGCATCGTGCGGGACCGCGGGATGGAGTTGTTCTGCGCGGGCACCCATCCTTTCGCGCAGTGGTCGAGTCAGAAGCTCACCGACGCACCGCGTTACGCCGAGCTGATCAAGCGCACCCAATGGTGGGGGCGGCAGATGCTGATCTGGGGTGTGCATGTGCACGTGGGGATTTCGTCGCCGAACAAGGTGATGCCGATCATCTCGTCGCTGCTCAACCAGTACCCGCATCTGTTGGCGTTGTCGGCGTCGTCGCCGTGGTGGGGCGGCGTGGACACCGGGTACGCGAGCAACCGGTCGATGATGTTCCAGCAGTTGCCGACCGCGGGGTTGCCGTTCCAATTCCAGACTTGGAAAGAGTTCGAAGGCTTCGTCTACGACCAGAAGAAGACCGGCATCATCGACCACGTCGACGAAGTCCGTTGGGACATAAGGCCTTCCCCGCACCTGGGGACCATCGAGGTGCGCATCTGCGACGGCGTGTCCAACCTGCGCGAGTTGGGCGCACTGGTCGCGCTGACGCACTGCCTGATCGTCGACCTGGACCGCCGCCTGGAGGCCGACGAGCCGTTGGCGAGCATGCCGCCCTGGCACGTCCAGGAGAACAAGTGGCGCGCGGCCCGTTACGGTCTGGACGCGGTGATCATCCTGGATGCCGACAGCAACGAACGGCTGGTCACCGAAGACCTCGACGACGTGCTGACCCGTCTCGAACCGATCGCCAGGTCACTGCGTTGCACCGAAGAGTTGGCCGCGGTGGCCGACATTCCGCGCCTCGGCGCGTCGTATCAGCGACAGCGGCGGGTGGCCGAAGAGCACGACGGTGACCTGCGCTCGGTGGTCGACGCCCTGGTGGCGGAACTGGAGATCTAGTCTCAGGCGGTGGCCGCTCGGGGCTGGCACGTTCGCCGAGCGTGTTGCTGCTGCGAAATTTCGGCCTGATTTTGACAGTCGTTACACGTTGGGCGACCGGGAACGGCGTCGGCCTATGCTGAGGTGGGGGTGAGGCGCGATGGATCGTGAGCCGGTCGAGATGCCGATGTTTCCGCTCGAGTCGGCCTTGCTACCCGACGAGATCCTGCCGCTGCGCATCTTCGAGCCGAGATACTCCGCGCTGGTACGCGACTGCATGGAAAGTGAGAATCCCCGCTTCGGCGTGGTGCTGATCTCCCGCGGCCGCGAGGTCGGTGGCGGCGATGCGCGCAGCGACATCGGGACCCTGGCCAGGATCACCGATTACGTGGCCGGCGGTTCGGGCCGGTACGCATTGCGCTGCCGGATCGGGGAACGGATCCGGGTGCGCGAGTGGCTGCCCGATGATCCGTATCCCCGTGCCCGCGTAGAGGTTTGGCCGGACGAACCGGGGCTGCCGGTGACCGCCGCGCAGGTCCGGGACATCGAGGACCGGGTGCTGGCGCTGTTCGATCGGGTGGCCGCGGCGCGGGGAGTGCAGGTGCCGGACCGCGACGAGCTGTTCGACTACCCCGGCGACGCGCCACGAGACAACGCAAAGCTGTTGTACGCGTTGGCGGCTCGCGTCCCGATGGGTCCGGCCGACCGGTACGCGGTGTTGGCCGCGCCCTCGGGCGCCGATCGGTTGGCCGCGCTGCTGGAAGCGGTGGACTCGGTGACCGCGATGATCGAGTTCCAGCTGTCGGAGTGACGGCGCGAAATCGGGCTAGCCGGTCTCGGCGAACGCGCGCAGCGACTCCACCTGCAGCGGATCCAGCGACGGACGCACATTTTCGCGCGCGGCGGCCAGGTCGGCGGCGGTGACGTCGGCGGCGTCGATGGAGCGCCGCATCGCGGTCAGAGCGGCTTCGCGCAACAGGGCCACGCAGTCGGCGGCGCTGTACCCGTCCAGTTCGGCGGCCACCGCGTCCAGGTCGACGTCGGAGCTCAGCGGAACCGATTTGCCTGCGGTGCGCAGGATTTCGCGGCGGGCCTCGGCGTCGGGCGGTTCGACGAACACCCGCCGCTCCAGCCGCCCGGGGCGCAGCAAAGCCGGGTCGATCAGGTCCGGCCGATTGGTCGCGCCCAGCACGACGACGTCGCGCAACGGGTCGATGCCGTCCAGCTCGGTCAGCAGCGCGGCCACCACCCGGTCGGTGACGCCGGAGTCGAAGCTCTGACCGCGCCGCGGTGCCAGCGCGTCCACCTCGTCGAGGAACACCAGCGACGGCGCGGAATCCCTTGCCTTACGGAACAATTCGCGGACCGCCTTCTCCGACGACCCCACCCATTTGTCCATCAGCTCGGACCCCTTGACCGCGTGCACGCTGAGCTGGCCGGTGCTGGCCAGCGCGCGCACCACGAACGTCTTGCCGCAACCCGGGGGACCGTACAGCAACACCCCGCGCGGCGGGTCCACGCCCAGCCGGGCAAAGGTGTCCGGGTGCTGCAACGGCCACAGCACCGCTTCGGTCAATGCCTGCTTGGCCTCCGCCATGTCGCCCACGTCGGCGAGCGTCACGCTGCCGACGCTCACTTCCTCGCTTGCCGAGCGGGACAGCGGGCGGATGACGGTCAGCGCCCCGAGCAGGTCCTGCTGGCTCAGCTTCGGTGGCGCACCGTCGGCGCTGGCCCGCGCCGCCGCCCGCAGTGCCGCCTCACGCGTCAGTGCGGCCAGGTCGGCGACCACGAAACCCGGTGTGCGGCTGGCGATCTCGTCACAGTCGAGGTCGCCGGTGGGCACCTCTTTGAGCAGTGCTTCCAGCAGTGCTTTGCGGGTGCCGGTGTCGGGCAGCGGCAGACTCAGCTCGCGGTCGCACAGTTCCGGCGAGCGCAGCCGCGGGTCCACCTGGTCGGGGCGCGCGGAGGTGGCGATCAACGCGACGCCGTCGGTGGCCACCGCGGTGCGCAGCTCGGCCAGGATCAGCGCAGCCACCGGCTCGGCCGTCTCCGGCAGCAACGCATCGACGTCGGTGATCAGCAGCACGCCGCCGCCGTCGCGCACGGCCGTCACCGCCGCAGCGACCGACTGCAACCGGTCCTGGGCCGCCAGGGCGCCGACCTCCGGGCCGTCCACTTCCACCAGTCGCCGGCCGGCGCACACCGCGCGCACCAGCGTCACCTTGCCCACGCCGGCCGGTCCGGACACCAGCACACCCAGATTGGTGCCCGCGCCCAGGGTCTTGAGCAGGTGCGGCTCGTCGAGGGCCAATTTGAGCCATTCGGTCAGCTTCGCGGCCTGGGGCTGGGCGCCCTTGAGCTCCTCGACCTGGATCTCCGGGCCGACCACCGTGGCAGGCTCGACCCCCGATGCGCGGTGCGCCTGCAGCGTCCCCCAGGTGACCAACGTGTTGGGCTGGACGCTGACCGGCCCGTCCGGGTCGACGCCGGTGACGGTCAGCAGCTCGGAGGTCCAGCTGATCCCGACCGAGGAGGCCAGTGCCTGGGTGGCCGCCGAGGTCGAGGTGCCCGGGCCCAGGTCCCGCGGCAACAGCGATACCGCGTCCCCGACCGTCATCACCTTGCCCAGCAGGGCTTGGCGCAGCGTCGCCGACGACAACGACTGGGTGGCCAGGGTCGAACCGCTCAGCGTCACGGTCCGCGCGCCGTAAACGGTGACCGGGGCGACGATGACCTCGGTGCCCTCGCGCAGGCCGGCGTTGGACAGCGTGACGTCGTCGAGGAACACGGTGCCGACGGGGGTGTCGCCGGCGGCCATCCCGGCGACCGCCGCAGTGGTCCGAGACCCGGTGAGCGCCACCGCATCCCATTCCCGGATGCCCAGGGCCGCGATCGCGCTCGGATGCAACCGGATCACGCCGCGTCGCGAATCGACGGCGGCGGTGTTCAGCCGCGCCGTCAGGGCGAGCTGGTTGGTGCGGCTCACGTCACCGACCCGGCTTGCGCAACCCGAGTCGCGCCATCGACCGCCGGTTCGGCTGCGCCCGCCGGGTCGCGCGTTGCGCCGCGCGCCACTGCTTGGGCTTGTCGTCCCACACCTCGGGGTGTTCGGCCAGCCAGCGTTTGCTGCGCACCGCGAACGGGATGTGGCACACGTAGGAGATGATGATCACCCAGATCAGGATGTAGGGGACCACCACCGCGGCCGCCGCGACGAGCGCTACCACGGCCAGCACCAGCACCGCCAGGTTGGGCGGTACGGCAAAGGTGTGCACCTTCTTCATCGGGATCGCGCTGACCATCAGCAGCGAAGTCCCGGTGATCCAGGTGGCCAGCACATACTGGTTGCTCCACCAACCGTCGTGCCCGAACTGCAGTTTGAGGCCGATGGTGCCGATCATGGACACCGCGCCCGCCGGCGCGGGCATCCCGACGAAGAACTCCTTCGCATAGGGCGGCAGGGTGCCGTCGTCCAACTGCGCGTTGTAGCGGGCCAGGCGCAGCACCACGCACACGGCGTAGAGCAGCACCACCGGCCACCCCAGCGGTGACTTCTCCAACAGCGTCACGTAGACCACCAGCGCGGGCGCCACCCCGAAGTTCACCGCGTCGGCCAGCGAATCGATCTCCGCACCCATCCGCGACTGGGCGTCCAGGATGCGGGCCACCCGGCCGTCCAGGGCGTCGAGGATGGCGGCCACCGCGATGAGGGCCATCGCCGGTATCGGGTTGTCGTCGAGGGCGAACTTGATGGAGGTCAGGCCCGCGCAGATGGACAGCACCGTCATCGCGCTGGGCAGCAGATGCAGGGCTTCGCTGCGCCGGACGCGGGGCTTGATCATGCCAGCACAGCCAGCACGGTCTCGCCGCCGGTGGCGCGCTGGCCGACCTGCACCAGCGGTTCGGCGCCCGGCGGCAGATAGGTGTCCAGCCGCGAGCCGAACCGGATGAGCCCGTAGGTCTCACCGATATCGAGTTTGTCGCCGACGTGGGCGTTGCACACGATGCGCCGCGCGACCAGCCCGGCGATCTGCACCACCACGATCTCGGCGCCCTCGGCCGTGCGGATCCGCACGCTGGTGCGTTCGTTGGCCTCGCTGGCCTCGGGCAGATCCGCGGACAGGAACTGTCCGGGGCGGTGCTGGACGGCGATCACCTCACCGCTGATCGGGACGCGTTGCACGTGCACGTCCAGGATGGACAGGAAGATGCTGACCCGCGGCAGCGGCGTGTCACCCATGCTCAGTTCGGCGGGCGGGAGGGCGTGTTCGACCAGGGCGACCGTGCCGTCGGCGGGTGCGACGACGACACCGTCCCGAGTCGGTGGCACCCGGGACGGGTGCCGGAAGAAGCCCGCGCAGGCCCCGGCCGCCAGCAGCCCCGTGCGGCGCAGCCACCGGTGCCGGTATCCGGACGCCGCCACGGCCAGCCCGGTCGCGACGAACGGCAGCCCGGCGGGGTGGATCGGCGGAATGGTGTCGCGCACCAACTCGAGCAGGTGTGCGGGACCGTCGGCGGAGCCAGGGCGTCTTGCCACGCGGGTCATCTTACGGAAGGGCGCGCGGGCATCGCGGTTCGTTTGGCTCCGGAACGGGAACGCTTTGAATTCACGAGCCTTCTTCGAGGAGTCCCCCTGATTTCGACGGATGATCCGCGCGCGTCCCGATTGCACCGCGCGAAGGTCGGTGTCACCGCAACGTTCATCGCGCACGCTGTGGTGTTCTCGTCGTGGGCTGCGCACATCCCGCAGGTCAAGCATGATCTGGGGCTCTCCGACGCGGCGCTGGGCACGGCCCTGTTCGGTGCGCCGCTGGGTTCGGTGCTGGCCACGGTGTTCAGCCATTGGGCATTGCCCCGGTGGGGCAGCCAGCGACTGGTGCCGGTGATGGTGGTCGGCTACGCGCTGGCCGGTATGACGGTGGGGCTGGCGACGTCCGGGCCGTGGTTGTTCGTGACGCTGGCGCTGTGGGGGACCTTCCAGGGCGGGCTGGACGTCGCAATGAACACCCAGGCCGGGACGGTGGAGCGGGTGGCGCGCGCGCCGATCATGTCCCGCTTCCACGGCATGTGGAGTGTCGGCGCGCTGCTGGGAGCGGTGATCGGCGCGTTCTGCGTCAGCGCCGGTATCGGTTTGGGTCCGCAGCTGATCGTGCTGGGACTGGCCGTGCTGCTGGTGGTGGGACCGTTCACGCGTCGCCTCTTCCCCGACGCGGCCGTCGTGGCCTGCCAGGACGACCAGCAACCCCGCCGGGCACGGCTCACCAAGACCGTGGCGCTGCTCGCGGCGGTGGCGTTCGCGTCCTTCCTGTGCGAGGGCGCCGCCACCGACTGGTCGGCCAACTACTTGCACGACGTCGTCGGCGCCGGTCCCGGCTTGTCGGCGCTGAGCTACGCGGCCTACACGTTGGCAATGGTGGTGATGCGGTTGGGCGCCCTCCGGTTGCATTCGCGGCTCCCGGCCCGCCGGTTGCTGCCGGCGCTGGCCGTGTTCGCCGCGCTCGCCATGTGCGTGACGCTGGCGACGGCCGACCCGGTGGTCAGCGTGCTGGGCTTCGCCTGCCTGGGTGCCGGGGTGGCGTTGTTGGTGCCGACGGCGTTGAGCGCGGCCTATTCGGCCGGCAACGGCGGGTCGGCGATCGCGCTGGTGGCCGCGACCGGGTGGGTGGGCAACCTGCTGGGGCCGCCGTTGATCGGGCATCTCGCGCAGTGGTGGGGGTTGTCGGCTGCGCTGGTCACCATTCCGGTTGTACTGACGGTGGCCGCGCTGGCGATCGCCGGGACCACGGCCTTCCAGGTCGCCGACGAGTTCCACCGGGACCCGGTCGGCTCGACGGCCTAGCTCAGATCCCAGACCTGCACTTCGGTGCCGGCAGGCACTTCCACCACGTCCTCCGGGATGTCCAGCAGGCCGTTGGCCGTGGCCAGCCAGCGCAGGTGGTGCGAGGCCGGCGGACCGTAACTGGTGACCTGCGCGCCCTCCAGCACCGCGCGCCGGAATTGCCGCTTGCCGCGCGGTGAGGTGACGGTCTCGGTGAGGACCGCGGCCCGGCGCGGGCGAAGCGGATACGGTAAGCCCGTCGCCGCGCGCAACGCCGGCCGGATGAACACCTCGAACGACACCAGCGCGCTGACCGGGTTGCCGGGCAGCGTGACGATCGTGGTGCCGGCCACCCGCCCGACACCCTGCGGCATGCCGGGCTGCATCGCCACCTTGACGAACTCGACACCCTGGTCGCCGTCGCGCCCGAACGCGTCCTTGACCACCTCGTAGGCGCCGGCGCTGACACCGCCGCTGGTGACGATCAGATCGGCGTTCCCGGCGTGGCGATCCAGCACCGCACTGAACTGCGCGACGTCGTCGCCGGCGGTCTCGGTGCTGACCACGTCGGCGCCGGCCTCCCGTACGGCGGCGGCCAGCATGACCGCGTTCGACTCGTAGATCTGTCCGGGTTGCAGGGCAGCACCGGGCGGCACCAACTCCGACCCGGTGGAGATCACCAGCACCCGTTGCCGCGGCGTCACCGTCACTTCGGCCAGTCCCAGCGCCGCCACCAGACCGAGCGCGGCCGGGGTCACCACCTGGCCGGCCTGCAGCACGGTGGTTCCGGCGGCGACGTCTTCGCCGGCGCGGCGGATGTGTCTGCCGGGTGTGGCGGGCCGCCGGATCTGCACCGATGCGACGCCGCCGTCGGTGTCCTCGACCGGCACGATGCCCGTCGCTCCGGCGGGCAGCGGTGCCCCGGTCATGATCCGGTGCGCGGTGCCGGGCCCCAGCACCAACGCGTCGGTGCGCCCGGCCGGGATGTCCTCGGCGACCGGCAGCGCCACCGGATGTTCAGATGTCGCGGTGGCAGTGTCTTCGGCCCGCACCGCGTAACCGTCCATGGCGGAGTTGTCGAACACCGGCAGCGACAGCGGCGCCACCACGTCGGCGGCCAGCACCAGCCCCAGCGCGTCGGCCAGCGGAACCGAGACCGCGGGTCGGGGCCGGATCAGCTCCGCCACGATGCGTTGATGTTCGGTGACCGAGCGCATTTCAGACCGGGAACGTGACACCGGTGAGCTCTTCGGAGACCGCCCAGAGCCGGCGCTGCAGATCCTGGTCGTGGGACTGGGCGCTGGACTGGACGAGCTTCGGGTGGCCGCGCTGCTCGGCGAAGCCGGCCGGGCCGTAGTACTGCCCACCCTCGACCGCCGGGTCGGTGGCGGCCCGCAGCGTCGGCAGTGCGCCGTTCTCGGCGCTCTGGAACAACACCGGACCCAGGACCAGCAGCGGCTGCAGATACCACGGGACGTTGCGGGCCAGCTCTGTCGCCGACCCGCCGGGGTGCGCGGCGACGGCCACGGTCGGCGCCGACGCCGCGGCCAGCCGGCGTTGCAGTTCGTAGGTGAACAGCAGGTTGGCCAGCTTGGACTGTCCGTAGGCGCCGACGCGGCTGTAGCTGCGTTCCCACTGCAGGTCGTCGAAATGGATCGCCGCCCGCATCCGGTGACCGAGGCTGCTGACCGTCACCACCCGGGAACCGCGCACCGACAACAGGTGGTCGAGCAGCAGTCCGGTGAACGCGAAGTGCCCGAGGTGGTTGGTGCCGAACTGCAGCTCGAAACCGTCGGCGGTGACTCCTTTGGGTGTCCACATCACCCCGGCGTTGTTGATCAGCAGGTCGATCCGCGGGTAGCTGTCCCGCAACTTCCCGGCGGACCGGCGCACCGAGTCCAGTGAGGCCAGGTCGAGTTCGGCCAGCGTGACGTCCGCCCCAGGATTGCCGGCCACGATGCCGGCCAGCGCGGCGTTGCCCTTCTCCAGGTTGCGTACTGCCAGCACCACTTGCGCGCCGCGGGACGCGAGTGCCGCGGCGGTGTGGTAGCCCAGACCGGTATTGGCGCCGGTGACGACGACGGTGCGCCCGGTCTGGTCGGGGATGTCGGCGGCGGCCCAGTTGCGGTCGTTGTTGCCGTCGGAAGCCATGGCCCCGAACATACCCAGACCGACATCGAGTCCGAGACGCGACCGCCTGTCATTTTCTTGCACTCGGCATAGGCGAGTGCTAAGAATGACGTTGGCACTCGCGACCGGCGAGTGCTAGGTCGGGACGGTGAGGCCAGGGGTCCGCGTCAGCGGGGAGCAACCCCAGCCGTCCGTCGCGGGCACTGCGCCCGGCCCGAACGTAGCCATCCCCAATCCGGAGGAATCACTTCGCAATGGCCAAGACAATTGCGTATGACGAAGAGGCCCGTCGCGGCCTCGAGCGGGGCCTGAACAGCCTCGCCGACGCGGTAAAGGTGACGTTGGGCCCCAAGGGCCGCAACGTCGTCCTGGAGAAGAAGTGGGGCGCTCCCACGATCACCAACGATGGTGTGTCCATCGCCAAGGAGATCGAGCTGGAGGACCCGTACGAGAAGATCGGCGCCGAGCTGGTCAAGGAAGTCGCCAAGAAGACCGACGACGTCGCCGGTGACGGCACCACCACGGCCACCGTGCTGGCGCAGGCGCTGGTCAAGGAGGGTCTGCGCAACGTTGCCGCCGGAGCCAACCCGCTGGGTCTGAAGCGCGGCATCGAGAAGGCCGTCGAGAAGGTCACCCAGACCCTGCTCGACTCGGCCAAGGACGTCGAGACCAAGGAGCAGATCGCGGCCACCGCGGGCATCTCCGCGGGCGACCAGTCGATCGGCGACCTGATCGCCGAGGCGATGGACAAGGTCGGTAACGAGGGCGTCATCACCGTCGAGGAGTCCAACACCTTCGGCCTGCAGCTCGAGCTCACCGAGGGCATGAGGTTCGACAAGGGCTACATCTCGGGCTACTTCGTCACTGACGCCGAGCGTCAGGAAGCGGTCCTGGAGGACCCGTACATCCTGCTGGTTTCCAGCAAGGTGTCGACCGTCAAGGACCTGCTGCCGTTGCTGGAGAAGGTGATCCAGGGCGGCAAGCCGCTGCTGATCATCGCCGAGGACGTCGAGGGCGAGGCGCTGTCCACCCTGGTCGTCAACAAGATCCGCGGCACCTTCAAGTCCGTCGCCGTCAAGGCCCCGGGCTTCGGTGACCGCCGCAAGGCGATGCTGCAGGACATGGCCATCCTCACCGGTGGTCAGGTCATCAGCGAAGAGGTCGGGCTGAACCTGGAGAACGCCGACATCTCGCTGCTGGGCAAGGCCCGCAAGGTCGTCATCACCAAGGACGAGACCACCATCGTCGAGGGCGCCGGTGACTCCGACGCCATCGCCGGCCGGGTGGCCCAGATCCGCGCCGAGATCGAGAACAGCGACTCCGACTACGACCGCGAGAAGCTGCAGGAGCGCCTGGCCAAGCTGGCCGGCGGTGTTGCGGTGATCAAGGCCGGGGCTGCCACCGAGGTGGAGCTCAAGGAGCGCAAGCACCGCATCGAGGACGCCGTCCGCAACGCCAAGGCGGCCGTCGAGGAGGGCATCGTTGCCGGCGGTGGCGTGGCCCTGCTGCAGGCGGCTCCGGCCCTGGCCGAGCTGGACCTCAAGGGTGACGAGGCGACCGGTGCCAACATCGTGCGCGTCGCGCTCGAGGCTCCGCTGAAGCAGATCGCCTTCAACTCCGGGCTGGAGCCCGGTGTGGTGGCCGAGAAGGTCCGCAACTCGGACGCCGGGACCGGCCTGAACGCCGCCACCGGTGAGTACGAGGACCTGCTCAAGGCCGGCGTCGCCGACCCGGTCAAGGTGACCCGTTCGGCGCTGCAGAACGCGGCGTCCATCGCGGGTCTGTTCCTGACCACCGAGGCCGTCGTCGCCGACAAGCCGGAGAAGGCGGCCGCCCCGGCGGGCGACCCGACCGGTGGCATGGGCGGTATGGACTTCTAGTCCTGGGTACGAGAAAGCCCGGCTCCCACGGTGGAGCCGGGCTTTTTCGTGGGAGCTGTTGGCGCGCAGACTAATTCGCCAGTTCCGGGTGCGCGACGGGAGGTTCGATCGGGAACGAAGTCCGGCCGTCTTCAACCCGCGACGCTGGAGCCGTTTGCAGGCCGAAGTTTCGGGTATCTGCACCGCCCATAGCGACATTCACCGGAATGCCGGGCAGTGACTAGGAGTGACGATGGCCGACAATCGCGGACCCAAGGAGACCATCAAAGACGTCGTCGACGATGTCAAAGAAAAGGTCAAGGAGGTCGCCGGTTTGGCGGGGCAGCCGCCCGACTATGTACCCGGCGCGCCCGGTGCCCAGGAGCCCTCGTTAGACGAACCGACCGACCCTCGCGACCCGCTGCCGCCGAAGCCCGATCAGGCCTCGCCGACGCTGGCCACCGGCACCGGCACTCCTGTGGCAGGCCCACCGACGGCGCGCGGACAACAAGGGGAGTACCTCACCACCGCCCAGGGGGCGCGGTTGTCCAACACCGATCACGCGCTGAAGGCGGGTCCACGCGGGCCGACGCTCCTGCAGGATCACCATTTGCGCGAGAAGATCATGCACTTCGACCACGAGCGCATCCCGGAACGAGTGGTGCATGCGCGCGGCTCGGCCGCGCACGGAGTGTTCCGTGCCAACGGCGCAGCCGAACAGATTTGCAAAGCGCACTTCCTCAAATCCGGCGTCGAGACCGATATCTTCATCCGCTTCTCCACCGTCACCGGATCGCTCGGCGCACCTGACACCCTGCGCGATACCCGCGGGTTCGCGATCAAGTTCTACACCGGCGAGGGCACCTGGGATCTGGTCGGCAACAACATCCCGGTGTTCTTCATTCAGGAGGGGATCAAGTTCCCCGACATCATCCACGCGGCCAAGCCCCACCCGGACCGGGGAATCCCGCAGGAACAATCGGCGCACGACACCTTCTGGGACTTCGTCGGTCTGCATACCGAAGCCACCCATCACACCATCTGGCAGATGTCTGACCGCGCGATCCCGCGCTCGTACCGGATGATGGAGGGCTTCGGCGTCAACACCTTCCGCCTGATAGCCGAAGACGGCCGGACGTCACTGGTGAAGTTCCATATGAAGCCGCGCCTGGGTGTGCATTCATTGATGTGGGAAGAGGCCCAACTCGCCGCCGGGGTGGACCCCGATTTCCACCGCCGCGACCTCGCCGACAACATCGAAAAGGGCGCCTATCCCGAGTGGGACCTCGGAGTGCAGGTGTTCCCGGACAACCCCGAGCAGATGTTCGAGGGCATCGATCTGCTCGACGCGACCAAGCTGGTGCCGGAGGAAGTGGCCCCGGTGCAGGTGATCGGCACATTTGAGCTCAACCGCAACGTGACCAACTTCTTCGCCGAGACCGAGCAGGTGGCCTTCCATCCGGGGCATCTGGTGCCCGGCATCGATGTCACCGACGACCCGCTGTTGCAGGCGAGGCTGTTCTCCTACCTCGACACCCAACTTTCGAGGCTGGCGGGACCCAATTTCGCCCAGATCCCGATCAACCGTCCGCACGCGCCGGTCAACGACATGTTGCGGGACGGATTCCATCAGGACGGCGTGCATCCCGGCGTTGCGCCCTACCGCCCCAACTCGCTCGACGGCGGCTGCCCGTTCCTGGCCGGCGTGACGAGCGGCGCCCTGATAGATGTGCCCACCGTTGTCCCGGAGTCGACGAAGACTCGTGCCGTCCCTGCGTCGTTCGAGGATCACTTCACCCAGGCCACGATGTTCTACCGCAGTCTGACGCCGGTCGAACAGGAACATGTGGCCGACGCGTACATCTTCGAACTCGGCAAGTGCTACGAGAAGGTGATCAAGCAGCGCTACCTCGGGGTACTGGCGAACGTCGATGCGCAGCTGTGCGAAACGGTCGCCGCCGGTCTGGGTCTCGAGGCGCCGGGCCCGACGGCTGCGCCCGTCGAGCCCGCGCTGACCAGTCCCGCGGTGGCGCAGATCGGTCAACGTTGGCCCGTCCAAGGACGCCAGATCGGCATCATCACCGGTGCAGACTCTGACATCGGTGAGGTCGCGGCAGCGCTGGGCGCCGTCGTCGCGGCGAAGTTGATTCCGCTCGTGGTGGCCCCCCACGGCGGGACCCTCGAACATGACGGCCCCAGCGTGCCCATTTCGCGCACCTATGACACTGGGCGTTCGGTGGAGTTCGACGCCGTCGTCGTCGCGGGATCACCGACCCTGGCGAAAGCGCGGATCATGGTGGACGAGGCCTATCGGCATCAGAAGGCGCTGGCGGTGCTGCCGCAAGGCGCGGATCTGGTTGCCCTGGCAGGGGTTCCGACCGAAGCGGCCGGGGTGTTCGCCGGCTCGGACCCGGCGGCCCTGGTCGAGTCGCTCATCGAGAGTCTCGGCGAACACCGGGTCTGGGACCGGGTCTAGTTACAGGCCCAGTCGACGACCCAGCCACCCCCGAGCCGGTCCAGAGCATGGGCTTCGGCCATAGGGCGGTTGAGGCCGATGCCGCCGTGATACGTGGTGCCGTCGTGGGCCACCGCGCCGCAGCGGGTGAAGGTGCTGACCACTGTGCAGTTGCCGGCCCCGCACCGTTCCAGAGCTTGCTGCTGCGCGCCGAGTTTGGACAGGTGACGGCGTGCGGTGCCGTTGGAGCCGTCGTGGCTGTAGGCGATCGCGCCGTAGTAGGTGATCAGCGGTGGCAGGTTCGGTGGCGCCTCGGTCGCCACCGGGGTGGTGTGGGCGCGCGCCGGTTGGACGAGCGTGAAGGCCAGCGCGACGGCGGCGAGGACGCTTCCGAGTAGCACCGCGATACGGCGTCGTGTGGTCACTTCTCTTCCTTTCCGGCTGCGATGTGAATGCCGTAGGGCACCGCGTTGAGCAATGTGACGGTCACTTCGGTGCCGTTGGGCAGTCGATAGGTGCGCCGCTCCCCGGGGCGGGCGCCTTCGAGGGCGGCGCCCAGCGGTGCCTGATTGGAGTAGACCTCGATGTCGCCGTGTTCGGCGCTGCGCACCCCCAGCAGGAACGTCTCGACCGAACCGGTGTCGTCGAATCGGACGGTCAGCGCCATGCCCGGTTCGGCGATTCCGTCGTCGGGGGGATCCTGTCCCACGGTGACATCGGTGAGCAGGTCGTGGATCTGCTGGATACGCGTCTGCCGCTGCTGTTCGTCGGCGTGGGCTTCCGCGCTGCCGCCGTCGGTGTCGGCGTCGATGCGCGACTCACGTAGCGCGGCCAGCTCCTTCTGCAGGCGGTCGTAGGCGTGCTTGGAGATCCACACCCGTTGCGCGGTGGTCATGTTCAGTTCCATCCTTTCGAATGCTGTTGGTACGGCACGGCCCGCAACAGGGTGATGTGGACCGGGCGCCGCTCGTGCGGCATCACGTAGACGCGCTGTTCGCCGGGACGTGCGCCGGCGATTGCGTGACCCAGCGGAGACAGGGTCGAGTAGACCGGGATGTCGGCGTTCTTGCCGAAACGCCGGCCCAGCAAAAAGGTTTCGGTCTCACCGGACGCGTCGTAGCGAATGGTCAACACCATTCCGCTCTTCGCGACATCACCCGAAGCGGGCGAAACATCTTGTGCGAGAGTCATTTTCTTTTCCCTTCAGTTGGAGAATGTCGTCGCCAGGGGCGGGCAGAGTTCAGCAACCGCCCCCGGCGACTGGGGTAGCCCGTTGCCGGGCCCGGTCCGGAGATCCCTGGCTGGTCAGGATCGGCTGACGTGCCCGCGGCCTTCGCCGGTCACGTCCGCCAGTTCAGGTCGCCAGTTGTCGTGGCGAGATCGGGTGAGCAGTTTTCGAGCGCCGACGAAGATCAGCGCCGCGACGACCGTCGCATTCAGCCAGACCGCCAAGGCCACGAACACCGCCTCACGCGCGGCGGACATCGGCGGCCCACCCGCGTAGGTGCCGTCCGGATTCACCGAGATCTCAATCGTCTCGCCCGGATCCGGTGCCGTGCGCGCCTGCACGACGCCGGTGTGTTCGGCTCCGGCCGCGAACCATCGGGCGTGCACCTGGGTGAGATCGCTGCGCGCGGGCATGTCGATCACGGTCGCGGTGACCTCGGTCCGCTGCTGCGCCTGCGCGGCGTGGAACTGGCTACGTGAGTCATAGACCGCCGTACCGATCGCGCCTGCCACCGGAATCGCCAGCAGCGCCAGCACGATGGTCAGTACCGCCACGAGGGCTTCGAGCCGATCGCTCCTGCGAATCAGCGGGTTGCGGTTGAACAGCACGAACAACCAGTGCGGCGCCTGCAGGGTGAAGGTTTCCATCGCGGCGCTGTCATCCGACCGCTGCCGCGGATCGGTATGCTGGCGGGTCATCGGTGGTCTCCTGTCGGTGGGCCGCGAAGCTTCGGCCGTAATACCAGGATTCCCCGAACAGCCCTGGTGAGCATTGACCCAGCCGCACAACCGCGCCAGCTCGCGTTGTCGCGGCCCGACAGGACGAAAAGCGTCAGCCGAGGTCGGTCGCCGCGAGTTGGATCATCATCGCGAGTCTCTTGTCGGCGTCGTCCAACGCCAGGTCGGTGACCTCGGCCATCTTGCGCATCCGGTACCGCACGGTGTTCTCGTGCACTCCCAGCCGCTCGCCGGCGGCGGCCGGGTCACCCTGGGCCGCCAACCATGCCCGCAGCGTCGCCACGTAGTCGGTTCCGGTGGCGTCGTCGTGGCGGCGCAGCTCCGCGACGGGACCCCGGCCGGGCAGCCGGCCGGAACGCGACGCGGTGCGCAGCCGCTGCAGCAGTATGTCGTCCCAGCATTGGTCGTAAACCGGGATGGTGGACAGGGCAGAGGCCTCGTGTAGCGCCAGGCACTCGTCGGCTTCCTGCCGGGCGGCGGCAAGATCGGCGGGCTCGGCCGCGCCACTGATGCCGGCCACCACCGTCACTCCTTCGGGAAGCGCGGCCCGCAGCCCGGCGACCCATTGCTGGGCGGCTTCCGGCTCGTCGCCGGGCAGCAACGTGTAGACGGTGCTGCCTACCAGCGCACTGCGGCCCGGTCGTGACCAGCCGAATCCCGCCGTGGCACGCTCGAACGCCAGCAGCAGCACGGCGTCGCGGTCCGCGCCGATGCAGGCCTGCAGCGCGATCACCCGCAGGGGACACCGCGGCAATCCCAGCCGGCTGATCACGGTGGCCGCGTCGGCGGTGCTCTCCAACAGCCGGATCACCAGCTCGGACTCCACCTGGCGCTCGAGGTCGGCACTTGCGCGCGACCGCAGCAGATGGACGGCCACCGTGTGGGCGCTGTCGACCAGGGCAAGGCGTGCGGCCCCGTCCAGCGGGCGAGAACACGCCACCCACACCGACCCCATCAGTTCCCGGCCGGAACGCACGGCCACCACCATGCGGCCCGTCACGCCGTGCTCGGCATCCTCGGGGATGAACAGCGGTTCGTCGGAGACCGCCAGGTGCGTGAAGACGCCGTCGGCTTCGTAGAACGCCCGTAGCCGCTCCGGGGTCTGCCGGGCCAGGATGGTCTGCACCCGCGCGGAATCGGCGTGCTGCTGCTGTCGGGAGTACGCCAGCACCTGCATCAGCCGGTCGTGGATGACCACGGCACCACCGATCGCGTCGGCCAGGCTGTCGGTGAGGGCGAACAGATCGGTCGGGCCGCGCCCGGCCTCGGTCTCGCGGCCCTCCAACACCAACCCGTAGACCACCGCGGCCAACTCGCTCCAGGACAGCGCCTCGTCGACCAGCAGCACCGCGCCCACCTCGACGTCGCCGTGGACTGTGGCCGGATCCGCCGGGCCGCGCAGCAACGTCACGACCGCGTGCGCCGAAGCGGCCCACCGCATCGCTTCCTCGAACGACGCGGCACCGACGGCCAGGAGTACGTCGCCGGTCACCGGGCCGCGCGGGGTGGCTTCGTGGATCACGACGTTGCGCAGTTCGGTCGAGCGCGGAATCGACGACCACCGCAACCGCACCCCGTAACTGCCCAGGACGTTCACCAGGCGATCCAGAGTGATCACGCACCGCTCCTTCGATTGATCACAGCGTAATCAGCGATGCGAAGATCGGCGTCCTACGACGGTAGGTTCAAAGACGTGGCGCTCCCGACTCCCTCTCCGACCAGTACCGCCGTCGTCACCGGTGCCTCGTCGGGAATCGGCGCCGACATCGCCCGCGAACTGGCCCGCCGCGGCCACGGCGTCACGCTCGTGGCGCGCCGCGAAGACCGGTTGCGCGAGCTGGCCGACGAGCTCTCCGGCAGCGTTCGTGTCGAGGTCCTCGCCTGCGACGTCGCGGACTCCGGCGCCCGCGCCGAGCTACTGGACGAGGTCGGCCGGCGCGGACTGACCGTCGACGTCCTGGTCAACAATGCCGGCCTGGGCACCATCGGCTCGGTGACCAAGACCGACGTGGACAAAGAGATCGCCCAGGTCCGGGTCAACGTCGAGGCAGTCATCGACCTGTGCACGCGCGCGGTCCAGCAGATGGTGCCGCGCGGGGGCGGCGCGATCCTCAACGTGGGATCCACCGCGGGGTTTCACCCGTTTCCCGGCCAGCTCGGCTACGCCGCCACCAAGGCGTTCGTGAAGTCCTACACCGAAGGTCTGCGCGCGGAACTTGCCGGCACCGGCGTCACGGTCACGCTGCTGTGCCCCGGCCCGGTGCGCACCGAGTTCCTGACCAGCGCGGGCATGGACGAACGGACCTTCGCCGACGCGTTCCCCAAGTTCCTGTGGATCCCGTCGCGGACTGTCGCGCGTATCGGAGTGGACGCCCTCGATGCCGACGAGGCAATGGTCATCACCGGACTGCCCAACCAGGTGAGCACCCGGTTGGTCCAGTTCATGCCGCGACGGTTGCTGCTGCCCCTGCTGAAGAGCCGGCATCCCGGTCTACGGCGAGACCGGGGTTGACGGCCAGCGTCGCATCCAGCCTTCGACCGGCAGCGCCAGCGCGTTGCACAGCGTGCAGATGGTGCGGTACCAGCCCACCGCGGTGAGCAACTCGATCCGTTGTTCGTCGTCAAGGAAGCTCCCCAGCGCTGCCCAGGTCGGCTCCGACCACGAACCGCTGCGCTCCAGTTCGTCCACCGCCTCGATCAGCGCGCGCTCGTCGGGACTCCACCGCGCGTCCTGCGGCCCGCCGGTGACCAGGGCGTCACACTCCTCGTCGCTGACCCCCGCGAGCGGACCCCAGAACGCCGCTTGTCCGCCCCACTCGTAGGCGCATCCCACCAGGGCGCAGCAGCGCAGTATCGCGATGGTGCGGGTCCGGGGCGCCAACAGCGCTGCCACGTAGAGGGTTTCGCCGAGCTTGCGCAGCCGGGTGGCCAGCGCCGGGTGGCGTTGCAGGCAGCGCACCAGCAGCAGCGGCTCGTAGGTCCGGTCCGGATGGCCCCAGCTTTCGATGCCCGCGGCGTCCTCGTCGCTCCACGGCGGCGCGAGCGGTTCGACGCGGCTCATGCGACCGGAACGCTGAACACGACGCAGTCGTGCAGGCATCCCTGGGCAGCGGACGGGGAGTCGGCGTTGCGGTGCAGCAGGGCGCGGGTGGGCACGACGTCGCAGCGCACCGTGTCGGGCGCGGCCCCCTCGGTGATCTCGGCCCGGCCGTCGACGATCAGCGAGTAGCCGCCGGGTTCGGTCGGCGGCCAGATCAGCGTGACCTCGGCGCGGCGGGCCAGGTTGGCGCGGGTGCCGCCGCCGATCAGCCCGACCTCCAGGACCCGCTGATCCCGCAGCACCGGTTCGACCGTCACGGTGTGCGCGCGGTAGCTGTCGTCGACGGTGATGAGGTACGCGAAGGGGAAGTCGGGCAGGGCGGCTGCCAGTCGCGGCAAGTCAACCTTTTTCGCGGTCTTTGCGGCCATTGACTGAGGATAGGCGTCAGTCCGACTTCACCGGGAACTTGATCACCCGGCTCTGACCGGCGGTGTCGCGCTGGGATTCGGGATAAAAACCCGACCTGGGGATGCCGTCGCTGGGCAGGTTCGGGGTGCCCAGCCCCGCCTCGCGCGCCAGGGTGAAGCCGGTCACATTGCTGCTGGTGGTGCGCAGCCCCGAGTTGGCGGCCGGGCTGCTGGTCGGGTTGGCCGACACTTGGCCGGGTCCGGCGGAATCCAGTCCGGCGGCCGAGGCGACGACGGGT
The DNA here is from genome assembly GCF_059812345.1 of Mycobacterium sp. NGS59. Classification (NCBI taxonomy): domain Bacteria; kingdom Bacillati; phylum Actinomycetota; class Actinomycetes; order Mycobacteriales; family Mycobacteriaceae; genus Mycobacterium; species Mycobacterium sp. NGS59. Next base: position 60,652 of record NZ_JCALCN010000016.1, on the reverse strand, counting down.
GGAGTGATGCCGGCGTTCAGCGCGCCGGCCAGACCGGAATGCAGGCTGCCGGTGTTCGCCAGTGCCGAGCCCAGCAGTCCCGAACCCAGGGCCGCGGTCCCCAACCCGCCGGTGGCGTAGTGCGCGGAGTTGGTCAGGCTCGCCTCCAGGCCGGTCGCGGCGCCCAGGCCGCCGCCGTACAGTCCCGACCCCCACGGCCCCATGCCGGCGAAGCCGGTGTTGGCGCTTCCCGAGTTGCCCAGACCCGAGTTGAGGCTGCCCGAGTTACCGAAGCCCATGTTGTCGGTGCCGGAGTTGAAGAAGCCGGTGTTGCCGGTGCCGGAGTTGCCGAAGCCGGTGTTGCCGCTGCCCGAGTTCAATCCGCCGAAGCCGAATCGGTGGTCACCGGTCAGGCCGAACCCGAAGGAGTCGCTGCCGGTGTTGGCGAAGCCGAAGTTGTTGCTGCCGAAGTTGCCGAAGCCAAGGTTGCCGATGCCGGTGTTGCCGCCGCCCAGGTTGTAGCTGCCGGTGTTGCCGGCCCCGACGTTGCCGCTGCCGCTGTTGCCGCTGCCCAGGTTGTAGTTGCCGGCGTTGTTGTTGCCGATGTTGCCGCTGCCGGTGTTGCCGAAGCCGAAGTTGATCTGACCGTTCTTGCCGATGTCGATGCCGAGGTTGCGCAGCACCTGCTGCCACGGGGCCAGCTGGGCGGCGGCCGCCGACGCGTCGAAGTGGTAGTTCGCCATGGCCGCGACGTCGAGGGCCCACATCTGCTCGTAGGCGGCTTCGGTGTCCATGATCGCGGGCCAGTTCATGCCGAAGAAGTTGGTGGACGCCAGCATCTGCACCAGGCCGCGGTTGGCCGCCACCACCGCGGGCTGCACGGTGGCCGCCACCGCCGCCTCGAACGCCGACGCCGTCGCGGTGGCCTGTGCCGCCGCCAGGTCCGCCTGGACGGCCGCCGCGCTCAGCCAGGCCATGTACTGGGTGGCGACGTCCATCATCGCCGCGGCCGACGGACCGAGCCACGAAGAGGTGGTCAATTCCTGTGTGACACCGGTGAACGACGCCACCGACGACGCCAATTCCTCGGCCAGTCCAGCCCATGCTGAGGCAGCAGCCAGCAGCGGTCCCGCACCGGGACCGGCGAACATAAGTGCCGAGTTGATCTCTGGCGGCAACCACGCGAAATGCGGGCTTGTCACCACCCAAACCTACCCGCCGGGGCTGGTTACCGTGGGCTTATCGGGTAACCCGCTAAGGCCAATTCTCAGGGCTCCAACAGGGCGTCAGACGGGCTCGGGTGCGGGTCGACGGCCTCGGATCAGCCGCCCCGGGCGGGCCGAAGTGGGCACGCCGTGCTCGGCGATCAGCTCGCCGGAAACCACCGTCGCGACGTAGCCGTCGGCGGTCTGATCCAGCCGCCGGCCGCCGGCCGGCAGGTCGTGGGCGATGACCGGTTTGTGCAGCCGGAGCGCGGCGTGGTCGATGACGTTGAGGTCGGCCTTGTAGCCGACGGCGATCCGGCCGCGGTCGGCCAGCCCGGCGATGCGGGACGGCACCGAGGTGAGTTCGCGGACGGCTTCGGGCACGGTGAACCGTCCGGTCGCGCGGTCGCGTGCCCAATGGGTCAGGAAGTACGTCGAGTAGCTGGCGTCGCAGATCATGCCGTAGTGCGCACCGCCGTCGCCGAGTCCCAGCACGACGTCGTCGCGGTGCAGCAGGTCCCCCACGGTGTCCAGGGTGTTGTTCTCCAGGTTGCTGGTGGCGACCAGCAGCATGGCCCGGCCGTCGTCGTCGAGTAGGCGGTCGTAGGCCTCCTCCAGCGCGCTGACGCCGCGGGCGGCGGCGCGGGCGGCGATGCTGTCCGACGGGTCGGGCTCGTAGTTGGGGTTGTCGTCCAGCGGGAAGATCCAGTCCCAGGCCTGCGCGACGTACAGGATCGGATGCCCGGCGCCGGGCTTGTCGGCCAGGATGCGGGCGCGCACCTCGGGTTTGCGCATTTCGGCGACGCGCTCGGCGAGCGGCAGGTCGGCGATCTCGCGGTAGCTGGGGTAGAGGACGAACGGGTTGGCCGACAGCTGCAACCCGATGATCAGCCCGATCGGGCGCGGCAGCAACTGCGCGGTGAATTGCGTCCCGCCGGCACCAGAGTTCTTGTTGGCCTTCTCCACCATGGTGATGGCGTCGGGCCAGAACGGCTCACCGGTGTTGCCGACGATCAGGGTGAAGGTGAGCGGTAGCCCGACGTCCTCGGCGACGTCGAACACCGTCTGCAGCACCGGTTGGTAGCCGCCGGCGGGGAGGTCGGGGACGAATTGCAGCAAACCGCCACCGCCGTCGACGACGCCGCGGGCGATCTGTTCGATCTCCTCGCGGGCGGCGTCGTAGCTGGGGATGGGTGCCCCGCTCTCGGTCTTGTGGATCGTCAGCCGCGACGAGGCGAAACCCAGCGCGCCCACTTCGATCGCCTCTTTGGCCAGTTCCCGCATCTTCGCCAGGTCGTCGGCGGTGGCGGGTTCGCGATCGGCGCCGCGCTGTCCCATCACGTACACCCGCAGCGGGGAATGCGGGAGATAGACGGCCACATCGATGTCACGTCGCCGCGACTCAATGGCGTCCAGGTATTCGGGAAACGTCTCCCAGGTCCACGGCAGCCCGTCGGTCATGACGACGCCGGGAATGTCCTCGACCCCGGCCATCACGTCGACGAGCACCTCGTGGTCCTCCTTGCGGCACGGCGCGAAGCCGACCCCGCAGTTGCCCATCACGACCGTGGTCACGCCGTGCGCCGAGGACGGTGTCAGCCGGTCCGACCAAATGGCCTGCCCGTCGTAGTGGGTGTGCAAGTCGACGAAGCCCGGGGTGACCAACAGGCCCGTCGCGTCGATCTCGCGCACCGCGTCGGCGCCGTTCAGCGATCCCACCGCCGCGATCACGCCGTCGCGTACCGCGACGTCGCCGGCGAACGGTTCACCTCCCAGACCGTCCACGATGGTGCCGTTGCGGATGAGGAGGTCATAGCTCATCCAACTAATCTACGACCGTGATCGATCGCCTTCTACGAGACGGCGGTGGGGCTGGGTGCGGAGTCGTTGCACCCGCCGCGGCTGTGGCCGGAGTATCACCCCGGATACTTCGGCGCCTTCGTGCGCGACCCGGACGGCAACAACGTCGAAGCCGTCTGGCACGGCGCCAGGGCGTAGCGTCGCGCGTATGCCAGGAAGCGATGACGCGGTCCGGGAACTGTTGCGCGACGCGTTCACCCGATTGATCGAACACAGCGACGAACTCACCGACGGGCTGACCGACGAGATCGCCGGCTACCGGCCCACGCCGCAGGCCAACAGCATCGCGTGGCTGCTCTGGCACAGCGCCCGGGTACAGGACTTGCAGGTGGCCGACATCGCCGGCGCCGAGCAGGTGTGGCTGCGCGACGGCTGGGTCGATCGGTTCGCGCTGGACCTGCCGCGCAACGACATCGGGTACGGCCACAGCGCCCGGGACGTGGCCAAAGTGCGCGCGCCGGCCGCCCTGCTGGCCGGCTACTACCGCGCGGTGCACGCCTTCACCCTCGACTACGTCGCCGCGGTGACCGCCGACGAACTGGCGCGCATCGTGGACACCAACTGGGACCCGCCGGTGACGGCGAGCGCGCGGCTGGTCAGCATCATCGACGACTGCGCCCAGCATCTGGGCCAGGCGGCGTATCTGCGGGGGATCGCGAAGTAGCTGCCGGGGTGGGCGACGCTCAGCGCAGCGGCAACTCGGCCAACACCGCGCCGGTCGGCTGGGGCGAGCCGGTGCCGGGCTCCACGGTGAACGCCAGGGACGTCGAGCTTCCCAGGTTGTCCAGCGTCGCCTTGGTGGACGGCGACACCGCGGTGGTGCCCATCGTGCCGGCCGACGTCGTGCCGTCTGCACCAATTAGCCACATCTGGTAGACGGTGCCCGCCGCCGGCGGCGGCACATTGTTCATCACCAGCACACCGGCATTGCGGTCGCGGGAGAACATCACCGTGGCGGTCCCCGGCCCCAGCGGGCGGGAAACCGTCCGCACGTCGGGCGCGGCCAGAATCTGTTCGGCCACCGTCTGCGTGGGCGCCGGCCGCATCCACACCCCGACGCCGAACGCTGCCAGGCCCACCGCGATCGCCGCGGCGGCCGCCAAAACCGCAGTGCGCCAACGTGACCGGAGCCGGGTCGGCGCAGCGGACGGGGCGGTCAGGGCGAGCACCGCCGCGCGCAACTGGTCCGGTGGTTCGGCGACATTCGCCGACGACAGCACCGCCATCGTCTCCCGGACCGCGCGGACCTCGTCGGCGAAGGCCGCGGCGACCGGCACGGGCGCCGACGAAACCCGGGCGTCGATCTCGGCCTGCTCCGCGTCGGTCAGGGCGTGCAACGCATACGGGGCCGCCAGCTCGAGCAACTCGAAGTCGTCGGGGGCGCTCATGCCACGTCCAGACAGTTGCGCAGGCCGCGCAGCGCGTCGCGCATGCGGGACTTGATCGTGGACAGGTTCGCGGCCAGCCGCTGCGACACCTCGGCGTAGGTCAGGCCGCCGTAATAGGCCAGCTCGATGCACTGGCGTTGCGCGTCGGTCAGCGCCTCCAGACACCGGATCACCCGGCGCCGCTCGTCACCCGCTATCGCCGAGTCCGAGACGACGTCGGTCGCTGTCTCGAAATACGCTGTGCCGTAGCGTGATTCGCGTTTGGTTCCGGCCTGCTCGCTGCGCACCCGGTCGACCGCGCGCCGGTGTGCCATGGTCATCAGCCAGGCCAGCGCGGAGCCCTTGGTGGAGTCGAAGTCCGACGCCGTCCGCCACACTTCCAGGTAGACCTCCTGGGTGGTCTCTTCGCTGTATCCGGCATCGCGCAGCACCCTGGTGACCAGTCCGTACACCCGGGTTTTGGTTTGGTCGTAGAAAGCGGCGAACGCGCCGTCGTCTCGCGCGGCGACCCGGCGCAGCAACGCATCCAGGTCGCCACTGGGGGTCGGCGGGGCGGTCATCGTCGGTAGCCTAACGCCCGATTGCGCCAGGTTGGGGACGTCGGTCATGGCTGTCGGGCCGGCCCGGACGCGAGATCGGCCGCCCGCTCCCGCTTTTCGGTAGCCGCGGTGCCGATCGCTGCCTCTCCGGCCCGTTGTGTCCGCCGGCGTGCGAACCGGCGCAGCACTGCCCTCGGCAACAGCCGCTTGCCACGCACAGTCGCGGTGAACGCCAACCGGGACTCGGGGTGCAACGACACCATGATGTCGACCTCGCGCTCGGGGACCGGCGCGAGCAGCAGGCATTGACCGTCGGGGGAGTGCGTCCGGACCAACACCGGTACCTCGGCCGGCGGCAGCAGATAGGTGTGCCGGCCGCGGGTGTTGTGCACTTCGGCGATCACGTATCGCAGGCGGCCGTCACCGTCGTGGCACCAGAAGATGGTCAGCGGGTTGACGACGTGCCCGAACGTGCGGGCGGGCAGCAACCCGGTGATGCGGCCGTCGGGCATCTCGACGCCGTGCTCGGCGAACACCGCGGTCACCCGGTCCCGCAAGCCGGCCCTCAACCACGGCAACCGGGGAAGCCGGTCGACGTCGACGTACCAGCTGTAACCGCGGCGCTGAAACGAGCGATGCGCGGGAACCTGCTGCGACTGGCTGACCGTGGTGCGGTAGACCGCCGTCGGCTTCCCCGCCCGGGACTGGTGTTGTGGCTGCACACCAGATATTCGGAGTCGGCGGCCGACCGGATGGCCGGGCCGGCCGGACTAACGCTGGTCGCTGAGCGCCAGCATCCGGTCGGTCGGCTGGTCGTCGCGCGGCAGGGCGGGGTTGCGGGCGGGCCGCGTCCGCACCCGGATCGGCCACCAGAACCAGCGACCCAGCAGCGCGGCGATCGACGGCGTCATGAACGCGCGCACGATCAACGTGTCGAACAGCAGGCCCAGACCGATGGTGGTACCCACCTGCCCGATCATCCGCGCGTCACCGATGATCATCGACGCCATCGTGAACGCGAACACCAGGCCGGCGTTGGTCACGACCTTCCCGGTGCCGCCCATCGACCGGATGATGCCGGTGTTCAGGCCCGCGTGTATCTCCTGTTTGAATCGGGAGACCAACAGCAGGTTGTAGTCCGATCCGACGGCCAGCAGCACGATGACCGACATCGCGAGCACCAACCAGTGCAGGGGGATGCCCAGGATGTGCTGCCAGACCAGCACGGACAGGCCGAAGGATGCGCCCAGCGACAACGCGACCGTCCCGACGATCACCGCCGCGGCCACGAAGGCCCTGGTGATCAGCAACATGATGATGAAGATCAGGCACAGCGAGGAGATGCCCGCGATCAGCAAGTCCCATTTGGCGCCCTCGGAGATGTCTTTGAAGACGGCCCCGGTCCCGGACAGATAGATCTTGGCGTCCTCCAGCGGCGTGCCCTTGAGGGCTTCCTCGGCCGCGGTGCGGATCTGGTCGATGCTGGCGATGCCCTCCGGTGAGGCGGGATCACCGCGGTGCAGGATGATGAACCGCGCCGAGTGCCCGTCGGCGGTCAGGAAGTTCTTCATGGCCCGCTTGAAGTCGGCGTTCTTGAACACCTCGGGCGGCAGGTAGAACGAGTCGTCGTTCTTGGCCGCGTCGAACGCGTGGCCCATCGCCGTGGCGTTCTCGCTCATCTCGTCCATCTGGGCGAAGATCCCGGACATGGTGCTGTGCATGGTCAGCATCATGGTCCGCATGCTCACCATGGTGTCGATCATCGGCGGGAAGGTGGCGATCATCTGCGGCATCAGCACGTCGAGCTGCTTGATGTCGCCGACCAGGACATTCAGCTGCTCGGTCAGCTGATCGATCCCGTCGAACGCGTCGAAGATCGAGCGCAGTGTCCAGCAGGCCGGGATGTCGTAACAGTGCTTCTCCCAATAGAAGTACGAGCGGATGGGCCGGAAGAAGTCGTCGAAGTTGGCGATCTTGTCGCGCAGATCGTTGGTGATCTGCTGCATCTGCTCGGTGTCGCCGACCATCTTGTGGGTGATCCCGACCAGCTTGGACATCAGCGCATACATGTTCTGCATCAGCGCGATCGTCTTGGTCATCTCGTCGGCCTGTTTCAACATGTCGTCCATGCGGTCGCGCTGGTACTTCATGGTCTGCAGCTGACCGGCGTTCTGCATGCTCATCTGGAACGGGATCGACGTGTGATCCATCGGGGTGCCGTCGGGCCGGGTGATCGCCTGGACGCGGGAGATGCCGGGCACCCGGAAGATGCCCTTGGCCAGCTTGTCCAGCACCAGGAAGTCGGCCGGGTTGCGCAGGTCGTGATCCGACTCGACCATCAGGATCTCCGGCTTCATCCGGGCCTGGGAGAAGTGCCGGTCGGCGACGATGAAGCCCTGGTTGGCCGGGATGAAAGCGGGTAGGTAGGCGCGGTCGTCGTAGCTGGGTTTGTACCCCGGCAGGGTGACCAGCCCGATGATCGCGATCACCAGCGTGACGGCCAGGATCGGCAGCGGCCAGCGCACCACGGCGGTACCCACCCGTCGCCAACCCCGTACCGACAGCACCCGTTTGGGATCGAACACCCCGAACTTGCCGGCGACCACCAGGATCGCCGGACCCAGTGTCAGCGCGACGAGGACGGCGACCAGCATGCCGACCGCGCACGGGATGCCCAGCGTCTGGAAGTAGGGCATCCGGGCGAAGTGCAGGCAGAACAGTGCGCCGGCGATCGTCAGGCCGGAGCCCAGAATCACGTGCGCGGTGCCGTGATACATGGTGTAGAAGGCGGTTTCCCGGTCCTCACCGGCTTGGCGGGCCTCTTGATAGCGGCCGATGATGAAGATGCCGTAGTCGGTGCCGGCCGCGATGGCCAAGGACGTGAGCAGGCTGACCGAGAACGTGGACAACCCGATCAGTTCGTTGTGTCCGAGCAGCGCCACCGCGCCGCGTGCCGCGCTGAGTTCGATGCCGACCGAGAGCAGCAGCAGGAACACGGTCAGGATCGACCGGTAGATGAACATCAACATCAGCGTGATCACCAGCACCGTGGTGATGGTGATCTTGGCCATGGATCTGTCGCCACTGTCGTGCAGGTCCGCGGCCAGCGCCGAGGCGCCGGTGACATATGCCTTGAGCCCCGGCGGAGCCTGCACGCTGTCCACGATCTTGCGGACGGCCATCACGGACTCGTTGGCCAGCGGTTCGCCCTGGTTGCCGGCGAGGGTCAGCTGGACGGTGACGGCTTTGCCGTCGTTGCTCTGCGCGCCGGCGGCGGTCAGCGGGTCGCCCCAGAAGTCCTGGATGCTCAGGACGTGCTTCTTGTCCTCCCGCAGCTTGCGGATCATCTCTTTGTAGTAGGTGTGCGCCTCGTCGCCCAGCGGCTTGTCGCTTTCCAGGACGATCATCCCGAAGCTGTCGGTGTCGCCCTCCTTGAATGCGTTGCCGATGTGCTTCAACGCCACGAACGACGGTGCGTCGGCGGGACTGAGCGAGACCGAGCGCTCTTGCCCCACGACTTCCAGCGACGGCACGAAAATGCTGAGCAGCACCACGACCACCAGCCAGAACAGGATGATCGGCACCGCGAGCGCGTGAATCATCCGCGCGATGAACGGCCGGTGGGCTTCGCTGGAGAGGTCGGGGGGAGGGCCGACCGGCGCGTAGGCGGTACTCACGCCGACTTCACCAGGCAGAAGGTGAACGCGTTGACGCCACTGGAGTGACGCTCGGCCTTGACCTCGTCGTCGATCAGGATCCGGCAGCCGATGCTGTTGCTGTCGCCCTGGGCGGTGAGGTTGCCGACCATGGCCGCCTTGGTGGTGCTGATGTGCAGCGACCAGGGCAGCCGTGCGTTCTCCACCCACTGCGGATCGGAATTGACGTCGAAATAGCTGATGTCGGCGACGGTACCGGGCGGGCCGAACACCTCGTAGACGATTCGCTTGGGATCGAACGGCTCAGGGTTCTTCAAGTTGCTGTCGGCGTAGGACTCGCGCTTCTCCGAACCGAAGTAGCCGTGCACGCGGTAGACGAGGAATCCGCCGACCGCCACCACCACCAACACGGTCAGTGGGATCCACGTGCGCGACAACAGCCTGAAAATCGCAGACCCCTTTGCAGATTCGTGAATTTCTTGCGTTATACGGACCGCGGCGCCCAACCGGTGCTGTGCACCGGCGGCATCTCGTCGACCAGAGCAACTAAGCCTTGCCTAAGTAAAGCACGGCCGCGCGACCGGGCTGTCCACTCCTTCCACTCGCGCTGCGAATTGTAACGCATATCACGTGCGTAACAGACGCTACCGTCCGGCTTCTACCTGCGCAAATCACATTACGTGCGTTATACAAATCACATGTTGTGCGTTATCCTCTGCCAGTGGCGCAACTCGCTTTCCGACGCGCCCGCACCGAGGAGAACAAGCGCCAACGTGCGGCGGCACTGGTAGAAGCCGCACGCTCGCTGGCCGTCGAGACCGGCGTCGCGTCGGTCACCCTGACAGCGGTCGCCAGTCGCGCCGGGATCCACTACTCGGCGGTGCGCCGCTACTTCACCTCGCACAAAGAGGTGCTGCTGCATCTGGCCGCTGAGGGCTGGGTGCAATGGTCGGGCACGGTGTGCGACAAGCTGGCCGAACCCGGTCCGATGACCCCGGAACGTGTGGCCGAGACGCTGGCCAGCGGTCTGGCCGCCGACCCGTTGTTCTGCGACCTGTTGGCCAACCTGCACCTGCACCTCGAACACGAGGTGGAGATCGAGCGGGTCATCGAGATCCGGCGGACCATCTCGGCCGCCGCGATCGCCCTGGCGGACGCCATCGAACAAGCGCTGCCCGCGCTGGGGCGTCCGGGGGCGTTCGACATCCTGATCGCCGCCTACTCGCTGGCGGCGGCCTTCTGGCAGATCGCCAACCCGCCGGCGAAGATCTCGGACGCCTACGAGGAGGAACCCGAGGTGCTGCCGGCCGAATGGAACATCGACTTCGGCTCCGCGCTCACCCGGGTGCTCACCGCCACCTGCATCGGCTCACTCCCGGGGTCGCGATGACGGGTGAGGATCGTGAAATGTTTTGCGTCAGACGGGTATCTGGGTTGAAATACAGGCTGATTTCTCCGCGGCTCTCACTGATCAGGAAAGCGCGCCCATGACGATGACTGAGCCAAGGACCGAACCGTTGACCACCCCGGACTCCGCCGGCCGCGAGGGTGATCGAGCGACTGACCAGACCAAGCGCAAGGGTCTGTGGAGCCTCGTCACCCGGTTCTGGCTCGTCGTCACCGTGGTGGCCGTCGTCGCGGTATCGGCGTTTGTGGTCCACCGACTGCACGGGGTGTTCGGCGTGCACAGCGGTTCGTTCGGTGGCGGCTCGTCCGGTGACGTCATCGACCAGTTCAACCCCAAGACGATCACCCTGGAGGTCTGGGGTGCACCGGGTAGCACGGCGACTATCAGTTATCTCGACGAGAACTCTCATCCTCAGCAGGCTCTCAATGTGCCCCTACCGTGGAAGACGGAATTGAAGTCAACGAAGCCCGGGATCCCGGCCAACCTGATGGCGCAAGGAAACGGCAGCTGGATCGCTTGCCGGTTCCTGGTCAACAACAACGACGGACGCGGTGACGTCATCAAGGCGCCGAATAGGTCGCGCCCCGAGCAGACGGTGAATGCCTTCGTCTACTGCCTGGACAAGTCCGCGTGAGCGAGACCGCCGAGGCGCCGCCGCGGGTCGACCAGCCGCTCATCCCGCCGTTCCTGCCGCGGATGATCCACCGGCTGGCGCTGCCCATCGTCCTGGTGTGGTTGGGCATCGTCTTTGTCACCAACACCATTGCGCCGCAGTTGGAGGTCGTCTCCAAGAAGCAGTCGGTGTCGCAGAGCCCCCGAGACGCAGAGTCGTTCCAGTCGATGATGCGGGTCGGATCGACGTTCAAAGAGTTCGATTCCGACACCTCGGCGATGATCGTGCTGGAAGGCGACAAACCGCTGGGGCCGGAGGCGCACCGCTACTACGACGAGATCGTCAGGCGAATCCAGGCCGACAAGAAACACGTCCAGCACGTGCAGGACTTCTGGAGTGATCCGCTGACCGCCGCCGGCTCCCAGAGCCACGATCAGAAGGCCGCGTACGTCCAGGTCTACCTCGCCGGCAACATGGGCGGCGGTCTGTCCGCCGAGTCCTCCGACGCCGTTCGCAAGATCGTGGAGTCGGTGCACGCCCCACCGGGCATCAAGGCCTACGTCACCGGCGCGGGTCCGCTGATCGCCGACCAGTCGCACGCGGGTGAGAAAGGCGTCGCGGTCGTCACCCTGATCACGATTCTGGTCATCATGGTGATGCTGCTGTTCGTCTATCGCTCGGTCGTCACCGTCCTGGCCGTGCTGTTCATGGTCTTCGTCGAATTGTTGGCAGCTCGAGGCGTGGTCGCGGTGCTGGGCAACTACGGGATCATCGGGCTGTCCACGTTCGCCAACAACCTGTTGGTGTTGCTGGCGATCGCGGCCGGGACCGACTACGCGATCTTCGTGGTGGGCCGCTACCACGAGGCCCGCGGCTTGGGTGAGACGCGCGAAGAAGCGTTCTACACCATGTTTCACAGCACCGCCCACGTCGTGCTCGGGTCGGGGCTGACCATCGCCGGCGCGATGTACTGCCTGAGCTTCTGTCGATTGCCGTACTTCGAGTCACTCGGGGTGCCGTGTGCCGTCGGCATGCTTGTCGCGGTCATCGCGGCGCTGACGCTGGGCCCGGCGGTGCTGACCGTTGCGTCGTTCTTCAAGCTCCTGGACCCGAAGCGAAAGCTGCAGACCCGCCGCTGGCGCCGGATCGGCACCGCGATCGTGCGCTGGCCCGCGCCGGTTTTCGCGGTCACGATCGCGGTCGCCCTGATCGGCCTGCTCGCGCTGCCCGGCTACAAAACGGACTACGACACCCGTCACTACCTACCGTCGGACACCCCGGCCAACATCGGTTACGCCGCCGCCGACCGGCACTTCAACCAGGCTCGGCTCAATCCCGAGCTGCTGATGATCGAAACCGATCACGACCTGCGCAACTCGGCCGATTTCCTCGTCCTGGACAAGGTCGCCAAGGCGGTCTTCCACATCCCCGGTATCGGCCGGGTGCAGACCATCACCCGACCGTTGGGCACGCCGCTGGACCACAGCACCCTCGGTTTTCAGATGGGTGCCCAGGCCGCCGGGCGGATTCAGACCCAGCACTTCCAAGACGAGCAGGCGCAAAACCTGCTGAACCAGGCGGACGAGCTGCGCAAGACGATGGCCACGCTGCATGAGCAGATGCAGGTCACTCAGGACCTCAGCAACACGACGCACGAAACCACCAAGCTCACCAAGGAAACGGTCAAGATCACCGAGGCGCTGCGCGACGACATCGCCACGTTCGACGACTTCTTCCGGCCGATTCGCAGCTACTTCTACTGGGAGAAGCACTGCTACGACATCCCGATCTGCTGGGCGCTGCGGTCCATCTTCAATGCGCTGGACGGAATCGACCAGGTGGCGCAGAACATCCTGGCCCTGAGCGCGAATCTGGACAAGCTGGATGCGATTCAGCCCAAGTTGGTGGAGTTGATACCCCCGCAGATCGAGAGCCAGCAGCGCAATCTCGAAACCATCATGTCCAACTATGCGACCACCACGGGCCTCAACGACCAGGCCAGAGCGCAGGCCGACAACGCCACCGCGCAGGGGGATGCATTCGATCAAGCCAAGAACGACGACACGTTCTACCTTCCGCCGGAAGCGTTCCAGAGTCCGGACTTCGAACGGGGTCTCAAACAGTTCATCTCGCCCGACGGGCACGCTGTCCGGTTGATCATCTCGCATGAAGGCGACCCGGCCAGTCCGGAAGGCATCAACCTGATCGAACCGATCAAGCGGGCCGTGCACGAGGCGATCAAGGGCACGCCCTGGGAGGGCGCCAAGGTCTACCTCGGCGGTACCGCCGCGACGTACAAGGACATGCACGACGGGTCCAACATCGATCTGCTGATCGCCGGAATCTCCGCGGCCACCCTGATTTTCGTCATCATGCTGGTGATCACCCGAAGCGTCGTGGCGGCCTTCGTGATCGTCGGCACGGTGTTGCTGTCGCTGGGCGCCTCGTTCGGACTCTCCGTGCTGCTCTGGCAGTACATCCTCGGCATCAAGTTGCACTGGATGGTGCTGGCGATGGCCATCATCCTGCTGCTGGCGGTCGGCTCGGACTACAACCTATTGCTGATATCGCGGTTCAAGGAGGAAATCCACGCCGGACTCAAGACCGGGACGATCCGCGCGATGGCCGGTTCGGGCTCGGTGGTGACCGCCGCGGGGCTGGTGTTCGCCGCCACCATGGCCACGTTCATGTTCAGTCCACTGCGGGTGATGGCTCAGGTGGGTACGACGATCGCGCTGGGTCTGTTGTTCGACACCTTGATCGTGCGGTCGTTCATGACACCGTCGCTGGCCACCTTGCTCGGGCGCTGGTTCTGGTGGCCGCAGCATGTGCGTCCGCGCCCGGCCAGCACCATGCTGCGACCGTACGGACCGCGCCGGGCCGTGCGGGAACTGCTCCTCGAGGACGTTGACGAACATCCACCGGGGGGACTGGTGGAACGGCGCTGATCGCCGTGCTCGGCAATCAGGCTCGGCGCGGTCGAGTGGGATCTGAGGACGTCGCCGAGGCCGGCTAACCGCCGCCGCAGCCCCCGCCGCCGTACCACCCGTGCTTCCAGGGTTCCGACCGTCCCGACGCCTCCCAGTCGTCGCGCAGGCGCTGAACCTTGCGCTGGTAGCGCCGGTCCAGGTACAGCATCAGCCAGACGATACCGATGAACATCGCTGCACCCAGCACGGCGAGCGCGATGAGTGCCATCGGACGGTGGGCTACAAGGCGGCGACGTCGCGCATGATGTCGCGCAGTTCGGACACCGGCGCTCCGCAGGTCAGGCAGTAGGTGTCTGCCTGGCGCGCAAGTTGGCCAACTTGGACCAGGACTTCGGCCTCGGCACGCCAAAGGCAAGCGATGCAAAGAATTTCGACGATATTGCCAAACGGATCGACCTGCGGGTGGTTACATTGGTCTACCGCGTGGCGGTGAACGATGTAGGCGGCTCGGTTGGTGCATCCGGACTCCGCCTGGCAGGTGATGGTCTGCCAGTCGAGGGACGCAAGCGTGCCAGGGATCTCGTTGCCAGTAGTTTGGCTCATGCGATGACCTCCAGCTTCCGGACCGCAGTCACATCCGTCACTCGCACGTCGGCGGATTTTGGCTGGGCCGGAGTGTCCATTATGGGTACCTTTGGCCCGTCGCGGCAAGGGTAGGCCGACGGTATTTCTCCGCGTTCCCTTAGTTTTCCACCTCAAGGAAACCGTACTTTTATGACGATTTCAAGGGTTCCCGTGGGGAAGAGGTTTCAAACTTGCCGAGTTTGAATTCTCAGGGCTGATTCACGCAGAACGCCACGCACATCGCCGAGACGGGGATGGAAACCCACTGCAGTTGCCCGTCCGGCTGTCGCTCGCAGTAGATCGGGCCCGGTTTACCCCAAACCTTCGCGCCCTCCGGCGAGCAGCTTTTTCCCAGGTCGCTGTCGGCGTGCGCCGCCCCACTACCGAAGAAGAGGATCATCGGGGCTATCGCCGCCGCCATGGCCAACCCGACGTACCGGCGCACGACTATCCCGCCCAGTTCCAGACCGACATGTCACCGCGCGGGTATTGGTCGCACACCTCGGTGCCCTTGGCAACCACACCCTTGTTGTTGAAGAAGATCTTCATGTGGTTGACCCAGGCGAAGGTCAACGGGTCGCCGTTGTAAAAGTTCTCCGAGTAGTCCCTGCGCTCCGCCGGCGACAGCGAGTAGAACCAGTGCGCCTTGTTGATGGTCGCTTCCTGAAGGTTCGCGTGATTGTTGAAGTCGATCATGTACCGCTGGTAGTACACCGGGCTGGTGTCCCGGACGGCCGCGAGGTACTGCTCGGCGTCGCAGGTGGTAGCGATCTGTCTGCGCGGGATCGGGAAGTCTTCGGTGGAGTCGGCGGCGGCGGTCGCGGGGAACATCGCGCCGGCCAGGCCGAGAAGCAGAGCGAGAGCGCCTGTGCGCAGGCTGTTATGGAGCCGAGACATATTGATAACCGTAGCACTTTCCGGGCTTGCGAGAACGATCGGCCGAAAATCTGTAGCCCATCTCACTACCCGTTGCGATCAGGAATTATCACGTGCGACGGATCCGGCCGCAGCTCCGGCGGAGCCTGGCTGTAGTCGCCGAACGGACCGTCCCGGCGCTCCACCGCGGCCCGTGGCCCCTCGGTTTGGGCGGTGCGGATGAACTCCAGCGCATCCGGGGTGTTGCGCATCAGTCCGTCGAGTATCCCGCCGAGCAGTTGGGTGGACGCCAGGCCCATGTTCTCGTAGGCCTGGTTGACCATCAGCTTCTGCGCCCGCAGCTGCGACAACGGGATCCGGGCCAGTTCGGCGGCGATCTCGGCGACCCGGGCTTCGAGTCGCTCGAACGGCACCGCCTCGTTGATCAACTCGACCTCGGCGGCCTGCACACCGGTCAGCGGCCGGCCGGTCAACGCGTGCCATTTCGCCCTGGCCAAGCCCAACCGGTACATCCACATGCCGGTCAGATAGGCCCCCCAGATCCGGCTGTAGGGGGTGCCGATCACGGCGTCCTCACTGGCGATCACGATGTCGGCGCACAACGCGTAGTCACTGCCCCCGCCCACGCACCAGCCGTGGACCTGCGCGATCACCGGCTTGGTGGCCCGCCAGATCGACATGAACTTCTGGTGCGGGCCCGTCGCCGCGGTCACCATCGCGAAATCCTTGCCCGGATCCCACCGGCCGTCACTGTCCATGTGGTCCGCCCAGTGCTGGAAACCGCCGCCGAAGTCGTACCCGGCACAGAACGCCCGGCCGGCGCCGCGCAACACGACGACCTTGACGTCGGGGTCGTGTTCGGCCCGCCGGATTGCCGCCTCGATCTCGTCGGGCATGGGCGGGACGATGGTGTTGAGTTGCTCGGGGCGATTCAGCGTGATCGTGGCCACCGGCCCGGCCGTGGCATACAAGAGCGTTTCGAACTCGGGAGTCATAGCGCGAAGCGAAGCCGGTGCCCGACTCGGGTGTCAAGCGCCGCCGGTCAGCACTCGGCGGCCGCCTGGGACCGGCGCCGGACCAACCACCCGACCAGCACCGCGACACCGACCAGGGCACCGGCTGCCAGCAGGTATTTCTCGTAGCGCTGGAATCCCGCGTACAGCGCGCCGATGTGGTTGCCGGCCAGATATCCGGCCAGCACCCAGACCACGACCCACACCGCGGACCCCAGGGCGTTGTAGGCCAGATAGCGCTGCCACCGCATCCGCGCGAGGCCGGCGGCGATCCCGCTGGCCTGGCGCAGGCCGTCGACGAATCGGCCGAGCGGCACCACGATCTGGCCCCGCCGCTCGAAGAAGCGTTCGGTCTTGGCCAGCCGATCCTTGGTGAGGAACACATAGCGACCGAAGCGCAGCACCAGTTCGCGACCCCCGTAGCGGCCGATCGCGTAGCCGGCGTTGTCGCCGACGACGGCGGCCAGGAATCCCGCGAGCAGTACCAGAGCCAGGTTCAAATGACCGACGCCGGCGTACATACCCGCCACCACCAGGATGATCTGTCCCGGCAGCGGAATGCCGACGCCTTCCAACCCGACCAGGACGATCACGGCGGCGTACCCGAACTTGTCCAGCGTTGGGGCAAGCGACTGGAGGGCTCCCGGGAGCTGCGCGGACATGAGTCCCAGGGTGCCCAAACTGACCCGGCGCTAGACGTCGTGCAGATCACGCCGCACGGTTCGGGGCACTCGCAACCGGGTATCTGCCAGTTCAGCGTGTCCTGCGCGGACAGGGGTGATGAGCGTTGATACGCCGAAATTCTCAGACAAAGCGTCCCAGGCGCGAGAGCGGACTGCGCCGGGCACTGCACGAGTTTCTCGGCGTCCCGCTGGCCATCATCGCCGCGTTCATCGCGATCGCCGTCGCCACCAGCGTGCTTGACGGCGACGACACCAGCTGGTTGCAACCGGTCAAACACCTGCTGTCGAAGCTGGCGCCGCCGCAGGAGAACCAGTCGATGCTGCGCACCGTGGCACCGGGGATGCTCACGTTGATGACCATCACGTTCGTCCTGTTGCTCACCTTGGTCCAGCGCATGTCCGACGTGTTCACCTGGGTGGTGGTCGAGCAGTTCCTGAGCCGGCGCGTCAACCAGACCTTCTTCGGCTATTTCGCCGGATTGTCGGCGTTCTACGTCGTCGTCCTGGCGCTCGTCGACCCCGATCAAGCGGTGTTCAGCACGGTGACGGCGCTGGTGCTCAGCGTGCTGGCGTTGGCCGGGCTGGTCGTGTTCGGCTACCTGGTGCTCGACCAGCTGCGTCCGCCGTCAGTGGTGGAGCGCATCGTGCAAATCACCATCGCCACCCGCGACCGCCAGCTCGAGTGGCTGCGGCGAGTACGGGACAAGCCCCAGCTCGCGCATCTGCCGGCTACCACCGTCCGTTCGCAGTGCACCGGGTACCTGGTGGACATCGACCTGAAACTGCTCGACCGCGCGCTGCGTGATGTCCCGGGCGAGGCGGAGATCGAACTCAACGCCAAGCTGGGCACGCACATGGTGGCCGGCACCCTGTTGGCGACGGTGCGCGGCGAAGACGCGGCCGAACGGGAACGCTTGGCACGCGCCGTGCTGGACGCGATGTGCTGTGGCCGGGAGCGGCAACTCGACCGCGAACCGTCCTACGGGGTGCACCAGCTGTCCAGCATGGGCTGGGGCGCCGCCACCCAGCGGGACTCCGAGGCGGCTTTGGTGACCGTCGACGGACTGCACGCCCTGCTGGCCCACTGGGCGCAGGAGTCCGACCCGCCGGTCGACGACCGGGTGCCGGTGGTGTACACCTACGACACGATCTGCGAGGTGCTCAAGGCGTTGTCGAGCATCGCCGTCGGCGCCATCGAGGGTGGACAACACCAGACTTGCGCCCAGGTGCTGAACGTGTTCGCGATGGCCATCCCGACGTTGTCCGCCGATCACCAGCGCACGGCGACACGACACGTACGCAACACGTTGATGACGGCTGCCCAGCACCCGCGCACCGCCGAACTCGAACATGCGATGACCGAGCTACGACAGGCGTTGGGGGACAACGGTCATTGCGAGCTGGCCGCCGAACTCGATCGCGTCGCCGCCGAACTGGACCGCCCACTGTCGAAGCGCTGAGGCGCGCCCAGGGTGCGCCACAGGAACGAGTACGTCAGCGCCTGCTTGAAGGCGAGCTGCTCGTTGTCGGCGGCGCCGCCGTGGCCGCCCTCGATGTTCTCGTAGTACCAGACCCGGTGACCGGCGGCTTCCAGGGCGGCGGTCATCTTGCGGGCATGTCCGGGGTGGAGCCGGTCATCGCGCGTCGAGGTGGTCATCAGGATCGGCGGGTACTCGCGGTCGGCCGAAATGTTCTGGTAGGGCGAGTATTCGGAGATGAACGACCAGTCGTCCGGGTTGTCCGGGTCGCCGTACTCGGCCACCCAGGAGGCGCCGGCCAGCAACAGGTGATACCGCTTCATGTCCAGCAACGGCACACTGCACACCAGCGCCCCGAACTTCTCCGGGTACTTGGTCAGCATGATCCCCATCAGCAGACCGCCGTTGCTGCCGCCCTGGGCGCCGAGTTGCCCGACCGTGGTGATGCCGCGTGCCACCAGATCGTCGGCGACCGCGGCGAAATCCTCGGCCACCTTGTGCCGGCCCTCGCGCATCGCCTGGGTGTGCCAGCCCGGCCCGTATTCGCCGCCGCCGCGGATGTTCGCCAGCACGTAGGTGCCGCCGCGGGCCAGCCACAGCCGGCCCAGGACGCCGCTGTAGCCCGGGGTGTTCGCGGTCTCGAAGCCTCCGTAGCCGTACAGCAGGGTGGGGCCCGGACCGTCGGCTTCGGCGGGTCGCACCAGGAAGTAGGGGATCGGCGTCCCATCCTCGGATGTCGCGAAATGCTGTGATACTGAGAGGTTTTCGGCGTCGAAGAAGGACGGCGCGGACTTGATCGGTTCGAGGCCGGCCGGGCCGGTGCCGCGAAGTAGCCGGGACGGCGTGTCGAAACCGCTGGAGTCGAGGAAGAATTCGTCGCCGGTGTCGTCGGCCGCGACGATCACGGTGTTGGTCGACGCCGGGATGCCGGCGATCGGTTCGCGCTGCCAGCTAGCCGGCGTGACGCTCTCGACGCGGCTGGCCACGTCGGCCAGCGAGACGATCAGCAGCCGGTCCCGCGTCCAGGCGTAGTGGTACAGGCAGGTGTGTTCGTCGGGCTCGAAAACGACAGCCAATTCCCTTGTGCCGCGTAAGAATTCGTCATAGTTGGCGGCCAGCAGCGAGCCGGCGCCATAGGTGGTGTCGCCGACCGTCCAGTCGGAACGCAGCTCGATCAGCAACCATTCGCGGTGCACCGACATGCTGCTGGCGTCGCTGGGCACCTCGATCGGGATCAGCTCGGTGCCCCGCAGCTCATAACGCTGCCGATTCCAGAAGTCCAGGGAGCGGCCGACGAAGGTGCGTACGAAACCCGGGGTGCGATCGGTGGAGCCGCCGACGCTGACGTCGGTCCGCTCACCTTCGAAGATGGTCTCGGCGTCGGTCAACGGGGTGCCGCGGCGCCACCGCTTGACGATGCGCGGATAGCCGGACTCGGTCATCGAATCCGGGCCGAAGTCGGTGCCCACCAGCACGGTGTCCGGGTCGTCCCAGTCGATCTGCGACTTCGCCTCCGGCAGTTCGAACCCGTCGGGCACGAATTCGCGGGTCAGCATGTCGAATTCCCGCACCACGACCGCGTCCGAACCTCCCGGGGAGAGGCTGACCAGGGCGCGGGTCAGCTCGGGTTCGATCACGTTGGCACCGGCCCACACCCAGTTCTTGCCGTCCGCGCGTCCCAGGGCGTCGACGTCGATGAGCACATCCCAGTCCGGCGAGTCGGTGCGGTAACTCTCCAGCGTGGTGCGTCGCCACAAACCGCGCGGATTGGTCGCGTCGCGCCAGAAGTCGTAGAGGAACTCACCGCGGCGACGTACATACGGGATGCGGGCGTCGGTGTCGAGCACCTCCAGCGCCTCGGCGCGCATCGCCTCGAAGTCACCGGTGCAGAACTGCGCCGTGGTGGGCTCGTTGCGCGCCCGCACCCAGTCCAGCGCCGTCTCGCCGGTGACGTCCTCCAGCCACAGGTACGGGTCCTCAGAAGCTTCAGCTGCCATGACGGCCATTGTGTCCCCAGCGGTAGTGTGAGCCGTATTACATGAACCAAAAGAGGAGCCGAACAGATGACTGTCTTCGCACGTCCGGGTGCTGCCGATGCGCTGATGTCATTCGAATCGAGGTACGGGAACTTCATCGGCGGCGAATGGGTTGCGCCGGCCGCCGGCCGGTACTTCGAGAACCCGACGCCGGTCACCGGCCAGGCGTTCTGTGAGATCCCGCGGTCCGACGAGACCGACGTCGAGAAGGCGCTGGACGCCGCGCACGCCGCGGCGCCCGCCTGGGGAAAGACTGCCCCCGCCGAGCGGGCCGCGATCCTGAACAAGATCGCCGACCGCATCGACGAGAACACCGAGGCGCTGGCGGTGGCCGAGGTGTGGGACAACGGCAAACCCATCCGCGAGACGCTGGGAGCCGACATCCCGTTGGCCGGGGACCACTTCCGGTATTTCGCCGCGGCCATCCGCGCCCAGGAGGGCGCGCTGTCCCAGATCGACGAGGACACCGTCGCCTACCACTTCCACGAACCGCTCGGCGTCGTCGGCCAGATCATCCCGTGGAACTTCCCGATCCTGATGGGCGCCTGGAAGCTGGCTCCGGCGCTGGCGGCCGGCAACGCGATCGTGCTCAAACCCGCCGAACAGACCCCGGCCTCGATCCTGTACCTGATGTCGCTGATCGGTGACCTGTTGCCGCCCGGGGTGGTCAACATCGTCAACGGCTTCGGCACCGAGGCCGGCAAGCCGCTGGCCTCCAGCAACCGGATCGCCAAGGTCGCGTTCACCGGTGAGACCAGCACCGGGCGGCTCATCATGCAGTACGCCAGCCAGAACCTGATCCCGGTCACCCTGGAACTCGGCGGCAAGAGCCCCAACATCTTCTTCTCCGACGTGATGGCCGCCAACGACGACTTCCAGGACAAGGCGCTGGAAGGGTTCACGATGTTCGCGCTCAACCAGGGCGAGGTGTGCACCTGCCCGTCGCGCAGCCTGATCCAGTCCGACATCCACGACGAGTTCCTGGAACTCGCGGCGATCCGCACCAAGGCCGTCCGGCAGGGCGATCCGCTGGACACCGAGACCATGCTGGGTTCGCAGGCTTCCAACGATCAGCTGGAAAAGATCCTGTCCTACATCGACATCGGCAAGGACGAGGGCGCGCGCGTGGTCACCGGCGGTGAGCGCGCGGAGCTGGGCGGCGACCTGTCCGGGGGCTTCTACGTGCAGCCGACGATCTTCAGCGGCAACAACAAGATGCGGGTCTTCCAGGAGGAGATCTTCGGGCCTGTCGTCGCCGTGACGCCGTTCGACACCTACGACGACGCGATGGGCATCGCCAACGACACGTTGTACGGGTTGGGCGCGGGAGTGTGGAGCCGCGACGGCAACACCGCCTACCGCGCCGGGCGCGAGATCAAGGCCGGCCGGGTGTGGGTCAACTGCTATCACGTGTATCCGCCGCACTCGGCCTTCGGCGGCTACAAGCAGTCCGGCTTCGGCCGCGAAGGACACAAGATGGCGCTCGAGCACTACCAGCAGACCAAGAACCTGTTGGTGTCCTATTCCGACCAGGCGATGGGCTTCTTCTGACGGACAGTTCGAGGCCATCTTGTGATCGGTGACGCGCCGGGAAGGTACCCGATCGCGCGGCGGTGAGTCAGTAAGGTCGTACACCGTGATTCCCCTTCCGCGGGCGTGGTTGTTGGCCGGCGGCATGCTCGCCGGGATTGCGGTCGGGCAACTGCTTGCCGTGGCATCCCGCGTGCTGATCGACGTCCGGATCCGACCGGACGTCGCGATCGCGCTGGTGGTCGGGATTCCCAGCGTGATCGGGCTGTCGGTGATCCTGTTCTCCGGACGGCGCTGGGTGACCATGGCCGGGGCGGCGATCCTGGCGTTGGCGCCCGGCTGGTTCGGGATGCTCGTCGCTCTGCAGGTGGTGTCCAGTGGCTAGCTCGAAGGTCGAGCAGGAGCTCGAATCCGGCCCGGGGACCGAGGCTTTCGTGCCGGACTTCGACGACGGCGAGCCCTCGGTGCCGTTCGTGCCGGACTTCGACACCGACTCCCAGGCATTCGTGGCATTGGCGGGCCTCGACGAGGCGGAGCCGGAACCGGAGGCACCAGACGAGCCCGAAGACGAGCCCGAGGTCTCGCCGGGACCGGTTGCCGTCCCCGGCCGCTATGTCTACCTGAAGTGGTGGAAGCTGGTCCTGGTGCTGTCCGGAGTGTGGTCGATCGCCGCGGTGTTCGGCCTCAGCTTGTACTACTGGTGGTATCACGACCTGGACAAGACGCCGTCGATGTTCGTGGTGTTCGGCTACGTGGTGGTGTGCACGGTCGCCGGCCTGATCCTGGCGATGGTGGAGTCCAAACCGTTGATCGCCGCGCTGTCGATCGCGGTGCTGTCGGCGCCGTTCGCCTCGGTCACCGCCGCAGCCCCGCTCTACGGTTACTTCTACTGCGAGCAGGTGGCGACCCCGTGTCTGATGGGCGTGGTGCCCGAATAACCTGCCACCGTTAGGGTGAACTGGTGACTTCTCACTATGACGTCGTCGTTCTCGGAGCAGGTCCCGGCGGGTACGTAGCAGCCATCCGTGCCGCGCAGCTCGGTCTGAAAACCGCCATCGTCGAGCCGAAGTACTGGGGCGGTGTCTGCCTCAACGTCGGCTGCATCCCGTCGAAGGCGTTGCTGCGCAACGCCGAACTGGCCCACATCTTCACCAAGGAAGCCAAGGTGTTCGGCATCAGCGGTGAGGCCACCTTCGACTTCGGCGTCGCCTATGACCGCAGCCGCAAGGTCGCCGAGGGCCGGGTCGCCGGCGTGCACTACCTGATGAAGAAGAACAAGATCACCGAGATCCACGGCTACGGAAAGTTCACCGACGCCAACACGCTGCAGGTCGAACTCAACGACGACGGGGGCACCCAAGAGGTCACCTTCGACAACGCCATCATCGCCACCGGCGCCAGCACCCGGCTGGTGCCGGGCACGTCGCTGTCGGAGAACGTCGTCACCTACGAGAAGCTGATCCTGACCCGCGAACTGCCGTCCTCGATCATCATCGCCGGCGCCGGCGCCATCGGCATGGAGTTCGGCTACGTGCTGAAGAACTACGGTGTGGACGTCACCATCGTGGAGTTCCTGCCGCGCGCGCTGCCCAACGAGGACGCCGACGCCTCCAAGGAGATCGAGAAGGCGTTCAAGAAACTGGGCGTCAAGATCCTCACCGGCACCAAGGTCGAATCCATAGATGACAGCGGTTCCAGCGAAGGTGGCGTCACCGTCACCGTCAGCAAGGACGGCAAGTCCGACGAACTCAAGGCCGAAAAAGTGTTGCAGGCCATCGGGTTTGCTCCCAACGTCGAAGGCTACGGCCTGGACAAGGCCGGCGTCGAACTCACCGACCGCAAAGCCATCGGCATCACCGACTACATGCAGACATCCACCCCGCACATCTACGCCATCGGCGACGTCACCGGCAAACTGCAACTGGCCCACGTCGCCGAGGCCCAGGGCGTTGTGGCGGCCGAAACCATCGGCGGCGCAGAGACTTTGGCGCTGGGCGACTACCGGATGATGCCGCGCGCCACGTTCTGCCAGCCCAACGTCGCCAGCTTCGGCCTCACCGAGGAACAGGCCCGCGACGAGGGATACGACGTGGTGGTGGCCAAGTTCCCGTTCACCGCCAACGCCAAGGCGCACGGCGTGGGCGACCCCAGCGGGTTCGTCAAGCTGATCGCCGACGCCAGGTACGGCGAACTCATCGGCGGGCACCTGGTCGGCCACGACGTGTCCGAGTTGCTGCCCGAACTGACCCTGGCGCAGAAGTGGGACCTCACCGCCAACGAGCTGGCCCGCAACGTCCACACCCACCCGACCATGTCCGAGGCGCTGCAGGAGTGCTTCCACGGGCTGGTCGGTCACATGATCAACTTCTGACGGCATGGCGACCCGGACCTCCGAGACGATCGTCGGCGCCGTCGGTGGTGTGGTGGCGGGCTACATCCTGTGGCTGGCCGCGATCACCGTCGGAGACGATTTCACGACGGTGAGCAGGTGGAGCGTCTTGGTGCTGCTGGGGTCCGGCGCGCTGGTGGCCGGAGCGGTGCTCGGCGGACTGGTGATGCGCTGGCGTCGCAAGCACGGTTGGGCGGCGTTCGCGTTCGGGCTGCCGATTCTCCCGCTGGTGCTGTCGCTGGCCGTGCTGGCCAACATCTATCTGTGATCGGCCGGGTTGTCCAACGGGATTCCGAGCGCGGTGATCGTCGCGGCCAGTCCGTCGTAATGCGTTGCCAGCATGCAGAATTCGATCAGCCGGGGCCGGTTCAGGTGCGCCGCGAGCTGCTGCCACGTCTCGGCGCCGATGGTCCGGTCCTTGATCAACTCGTCGGTCGCGTTCAACAGCGCCTGCTGACGCGCACTGAGCACCCTGCGCGGCCCGTCGCCGGCCGGCGGGTCCGGCCAGGCGAAGATCGCGGCCTGCGTCTGGGCGTCCAGTCCGGCCTGGCGGGCCAGTCTGCGATGGTGCTGTAGCTCGTATTCGCAGGACCGCAGATGCGCGACCCGCAGGATCACCAGTTCGGTGTCGATCGTGGGCAGCCGTCCCCGCAGGATCCGGGCGCCGTAGAGCAGCCACGTCCAGAACAGCGACTGCCGGTAGCCCAGGGTGGTGAACAGATGCATCTCCGGTGCGCGGACAGTACGCGCGCCCAGTTTGGCCAGCACCCAGTTGACCGGGCCCAGTTGGCGGAACCGACCGGGCGGGATCCGCACGACCGCACCCCCGCTCTGGTCGCTGGTCATGCGTGCCGCACCAGGTAGGGCGACACCGTGCTGCGGTGCTCGTCGAGATCCAGTGCGCGTCCCAGGGCGGGGAACGCCCGCTGCGGGCAGTCGTCGCGTTCGCAGACTCGGCAACCCGCGCCGATCGGCGTCGCGGTGCTCTTCGGGTCCCCGGACAAATCGAGTCCTTCCGAATAGACGAGTCGGTGCGCGTGGCGAAGCTCGCAACCCAGGCCGATCGCGAAGGTTTTGCCGGGCTGACCATACCGGGCCGCGCGCCGCTCCACGGTGCGGGCCACCCAGAGATAGTTGCGGCCGTCGGGCATCTGGGCGATCTGTACCAGGATCTTGCCCGGGTTGGCGAAGGTCTCGTAGACGTTCCACAGCGGGCAGGTGCCGCCGGTCGAGGAGAAGTGAAAACCCGTGGCGGACTGGCGTTTTGACATGTTGCCGGCGCGGTCCACCCGGACGAACGACAGCGGCACGCCGCGCATCGAGGGCCGCTGCAGCGTGGAGAGCCGGTGCGCGATGGTCTCGTAACTCACCGAGTAGAACGCCGACAGCCGTTCGACGTCGTAACGGAAATTCTCGGCGACGTCGTGAAATTGGCGGTAGGGCAGCACCGTCGCCGCGGCGAAGTAGTTGGCCAGCCCGAGCCGGGCCAGGGTGCGTGACTCGTCGCTGGTGAACTTGCCCGCTTCGACCAGGCCGTCGATCAGGTCCCCGAACTCGAGGTAGGCCAGCTCGGCGGCCATCTTGAACACCTGCTGGCCCGCCGCCAGATGGTTGCTGAACTCCAGCGTCTTGGTGGCGGGGTCGTAGCGGTGCAGCACGTTCTCACCCAGATCGATGCGCCGGGTGATGTGCACGCCGTGCACCTCGGTGAGCCGGCGGGTCAGTTCGCGGGCGAGATCGGCCTGGTGCATCCGCATCTTGGCGGTCAGGTCCTCGGCCGCGGTGTCGAGTTCGTGCAGGTAGTTCTGGCGTTGGTAGAAGTAGTCGCGCACCTCTTCGTGCGGCATGGTGATCGATCCGCTGCCGCTGCTGCCGTCGAAGTACCGCTCCTCGGTGGCGGCGGCCAGTTGGGCGGTGGTGAGTCGGTAGCGCTGATGCAGGTTGACGATCGCGCGGGCCAGGCCCGGGTGCGCGTTGACCATCTCGGCGACTTCGGTGGGGTCCACGTCGATGTCGAGGTCGCGGTCCAGCGTCACCTCCCGCAGTTCGGCGACCAGGCGGGTGGCGTCCTGCGAGGCGAAGAACGTCGCGTCCACCCCGAACATCTCGGTGATCCGCAGCAGCACCGCCACCGTGAGCGGACGCACGTCGTGTTCAATCTGGTTGAGATAGCTCGGCGAGATGTCCAGCATCTGGGCCAGCGCGGCCTGGCTGAATCCACGCTCGTTGCGCAGCTGCCGGACCCGGGCGCCGACGAACGTCTTGGACACCCACGGCAGCCTACGCCTGGTTGCGAAGAGGTGCTTGGCAAAGTTTGCAGGTTGGTGTTTGCGCGGGGCCATTGGCATGATTCGCTTCGGCCTTGCCGGGTAAACCCGGAAGGCACCGACGGATTAGGGGAGTTGCCGCCGTGAGTTTGGACAAACAGTTGATGCCGGTGCCGGACGGCCACCCCGATGTCTTCGACCGCGAATGGCCGCTGCGGGTGGGTGACATCGACCGCACCGGTCGGCTGCGGCTGGACGCGGCCTGCCGGCACATCCAGGACATCGGTCAGGACCAGCTACGGGAGATGGGTTTCGAGGAGACCCATCCGCTGTGGATCGTCCGGCGCACCATGGTCGACCTGATCCGGCCCATCGAGTTCCAGGACATGCTGCGCTGCCGGCGCTGGTGCTCGGGGTCCTCCAACCGCTGGTGTGAGATGCGGGTCCGGGTCGACGGCCGCAAGGGCGGGCTGATCGAGTCCGAGGCGTTCTGGATCCACGTGAACAAGGAAACCGAGATGCCGGCCCGGATCTCCGACGACTTCCTGGCCGGTCTGCACAAGACCACGTCGGTGGACCGACTCCGCTGGAAGGGTTACCTCAAGCCGGGCAGCCGCGACGACGCCGTCGAGATCCACGAATTCCCGGTCCGGGTCACCGACATCGACCTGTTCGACCACATGAACAACTCGGTCTACTGGAGCGTGGTCGAGGACTACCTGTTCACCCACTCCGAGCTCCTGAACGGCCCGCTGCGGGTGACCATCGAACACGAGGCCCCGGTCGCGCTGGGCGACAAGCTGGAGATCATCTCCCACGTGCATCCGGCCGGATCCACCGAGAAATTCGGTCCCGGCCTGTCCGACCGCACTGTTACAACGCTCACATATGCCGTCGGTGACGAGACGAAAGCCGTCGCCGCGCTGTTCGCTCTCTAACAGTACGAGCGTTCTGTTAAATTACCGTTGACCTGCAGTTCTTGTTACTGCCCGGTAGCTTCTGAACCGGTTCAGTAGATTTGCGGCTTCGCAGACTTCACAAAATGACCGGAAGTCATAGCCGAAATTTGCAAGTGAAATGGGTGGACCTGCAGGAATTCGCTGTGCCAAGGTCGTGTTAGCACACAAGTGAAGTTGGGTCCCGAGCGTCCGGTCGGACGGAGCGGTGGGCCATCAGCAATCAGTAGTAACACCGGTAAGGAGCTGTCCAATGTCTGAAGTTGGCACCCCCAAGAGCGCTGAAGCAATCCAGCACGACTGGGACCACAACCCCCGCTGGAAGGGCGTCGAGCGCACCTACACCCCCCAGGACGTCGTCGCGCTCCAGGGCCACGTCGTCGAGGAGCACACCCTGGCCCGCCGCGGCGCGGAGGTGTTGTGGGAGCAGCTGCACGAAATGGACTTCGTCAACGCGCTGGGCGCGCTGACCGGCAACATGGCCGTCCAGCAGGTCCGCGCCGGGCTGAAGGCGATCTACCTGTCCGGTTGGCAGGTCGCCGGCGACGCCAACCTGTCCGGTCACACCTACCCCGACCAGAGCCTGTACCCGGCCAACTCGGTGCCGCAGGTGGTGCGTCGCATCAACAACGCGCTGCTGCGCGCCGACGAGATCGCCAAGGTCGAGGGCGACCGTTCCGTGCAGAACTGGCTGGCGCCGATCGTCGCCGACGGTGAAGCCGGCTTCGGCGGCGCGCTCAACGTCTACGAGCTGCAGAAGGCCATGATCGCCGCCGGTGTCGCCGGTTCGCACTGGGAGGACCAGCTGGCTTCGGAGAAGAAGTGCGGCCACCTCGGCGGCAAGGTGCTCATTCCGACCCAGCAGCACATCCGCACCCTGACCTCGGCCCGGCTGGCTGCCGACGTCGCCGGTGTGCCGACCGTGGTCATCGCGCGTACCGACGCCGAGGCCGCCACGCTGATCACCTCCGACGTCGACGAGCGGGACCGTCCGTTCATCACCGGTGAGCGCACCAACGAGGGCTTCTACCGGGTCAAGAACGGCCTGGAGCCCTGCATCGCCCGCGCCAAGGCCTACGCGCCGTACTCCGACCTGATCTGGATGGAGACCGGCACGCCGGACCTCGAGCTGGCCAAGAAGTTCGCCGAGGGCGTCAAGAGCGAGTTCCCCGACCAGATGCTGGCCTACAACTGCTCGCCGTCGTTCAACTGGCGCAAGCACCTCGACGACGACACGATCGCCAAGTTCCAGAAGGAGCTCGGTGCGATGGGCTTCAAGTTCCAGTTCATCACGCTGGCCGGCTTCCACGCGCTGAACTACTCGATGTTCGATCTGGCCCACGGCTACGCCCGCAACCAGATGAGCGCCTACGTGGAGCTGCAGGAGCGCGAGTTCGCCGCCGAGAGCCGTGGCTACACCGCCACCAAGCACCAGCGCGAGGTGGGTGCGGGTTACTTCGACCGCATCGCCACCACGGTGGACCCGACCTCGTCGACCACCGCGCTCGCGGGCTCGACCGAAGAGGGTCAGTTCCACTGAGTTAGGTTGAGTTAGTCTGCCGAGCAGACGCAAAAGCACCCTTTTGCGGCGCAAAAGTGGTGCTTTTGCGTCTGTTCGCGGTTAGAAGGAGGCACTGTGATCGAGCGAGTCGGGGTTGTCGGGGCCGGCCAAATGGGTTCCGGTATTGCCGAGGTGTCGTTGCGCGCCGGCGTGGGTGTGACGGTGTTCGAGACCACCGAGGCGCTGGTCACCGCGGGCCGCAACCGCATCGTCAAGTCGCTCGAGCGCGGCGTCAGTGCGGGCAAGATCACCGAGCGCGAGCGCGACCGCGCGCTGGGTCTGTTGAGCTTCACCACCGACCTCGCCGACCTGGCCGACCGGCAGTTGGTGATCGAAGCCGTCGTCGAGGACGAGAAGGTGAAGGGCCAGATCTTCGCCGAGCTGGACCGGGTGATCACCGATCCCGACGCCGTGCTGGCCTCCAACACCTCGAGCATTCCGATCATGAAGATCGCCGCGGCCACCCAGAACCCGCAGCGGGTGCTCGGGTTGCACTTCTTCAACCCGGTCCCGGTGCTGCCGCTGGTCGAGTTGGTGAGCACGCTGGTCACCGACCAGGCCGCCGCCGAGCGCGTCGAGGAGTTTGCCAGCGGCGTGCTGGGCAAGCAGGTGGTGCGCTGCTCGGACCGTTCCGGTTTCGTGGTGAACGCGCTGCTGGTGCCCTATCTGCTGTCCGCGATCCGGATGGTGGAGGCGGGATTCGCGACGGTCGAAGACGTCGACAAAGCCGTGGTGGCCGGGCTTTCGCACCCGATGGGTCCGCTGAAACTATCCGATCTCGTCGGCTTGGACACCCTCAAGCTGATCGCGGACAAGCTCTACGAGGAGTTCAAGGAGCCGCACTACGGGCCGCCGCCGCTGTTGCTGCGGATGGTGGAAGCGGGTTTGCTGGGTAAGAAGTCCGGGCAGGGTTTCTACAAGTACTGAGACAACCCAGAGTTACTTCTGCAGGGTGAACTGGTCGACGTCGGTGTAGCCCTGCCGGAAGAGCTTCGCGCAACCCGTCAGGTACTTCATGTAGCGGTTGTAGACCTTCTCCGACTGGATCGCGATCGCCTTCTCCCGCTGGGCTTCCAATGCCGTCGCCCACGTCTCCAGGGTCCGCGCGTAGTGCAGCTGCAGCGACTGGATCCGTGTCGTGGTGAACCCCGCGGCGCCGGCATGCTCCTCGACCACCGGAACCGTGGGCAGATCACCGCCGGGGAAGATCTCGGCCAGGATGAACTGGCTGAAGTGCACGATTTCATGGGTCAACGGCAGCCCCTTGGCCCGGGCCTCGCGCATGGTCGGCCGCACGATGGTGTGCAGCAGCATGATGCCGTCGCTGGGCAGCACCTCGTTGGCCATCTTGAAGAACCGCGGGTAGCGCTGGCGCCCGAAGTGCTCGAAAGCGCCGATCGAGACGATGCGGTCGACGGGCTCGTGGAACTTCTCCCACCCCTCGAGCAGCACCCGCCTGGTGCGGGGCGTGTCCAGCTCGTCGAACTTCTTCTGGACGTGGATGGCCTGGTTCTCCGACAACGTCAAGCCGACGACGTTGACGTCGTATTTCTCGATCGCGCGTCGCATGGTGGCGCCCCAGCCGCAACCGATGTCCAGCAGCGTCATACCGGGCTCGAGGTTCAGCTTGCCCAGGGCGAGGTCGATCTTGGCGTACTGAGCCTGTTCCAGCGTCATGTCGTCCCGCTCGAAATAGGCGCAGCTGTACGTCTGGGTGGGGTCCAGGAAAAGCCGGAAGAAGTCGTCGGAGAGGTCGTAGTGCGCTTGCACGTTGCCGAAATGCGGCGTGAGCTGCACGGCCATAAACGAAGTGCCTTTCTGTTATCGGGCGGTGCCAGGCACGACTTCCCGATGTATTCCCTGCATGTTAGCCGCTGTCGACACCCCCAGTCGCCCTCATCCTTGAGCCGACGGGGCGACGCAGGGGTCGCAAAGTCCCCCCGTGCCCGGACCTAACCCGGGTTCGAGCTCTGTTTGAGCTGCTCCCAGGCGGGCACGATCGGCGACGGATGCGCCTGTTCGCGGAACTTGTCGAGCGATCCGCCGGCCTCCACGATCCCGCACAGCGCGCTCCAGCTCAACATCGTCAGGTAGTCGATCAGCTCGTCGCTGCTCATCCGCGGGTCCGACATCCAGGAGTGGGTGGCCAGTTGCACCCCTCCGACGATCAGATACGCCCACGGCTCCACCCCGCCGGTGTCCATGCCGGCCTCGCGCATGCGCCGGCGCAGCATCACCGCGATCATGCGGGCGATGATCCGCTCCGAGTCGGCGATCACCTTGCTCTTGCTGCCGGAGCTGTTGGCCATCACGAACCCGTACGGCTCGGGTTCGGCGGCCATGGTCTCGACGTACACCCGGATCACCTCGCGCGTCAGCTCATAGCCGTCCAGATTCGACGACAGCGCCGCGGCCATGTTCGGAATCAGGGTGGTCTGCGCAAAGCGCATCATCACGGCCGTCGTCAGGTCGTTCTTGTCGACGAAGTAGCGGTACAGCACCGTCTTGGAGACCCCGATTTCGGCGGCGATCTCGTCCATGCTCAGAAAGCGGCTCTGTCGGCGAATCGCCTCGATCGTCCCGTCGACGAGCTCATTGCGGCGCTCCACCTTGTGCTGGTGCCACCGCCGCTTGCGACCGTCGGTCTTTGCGGTGCGAGCCGGAATATGCTGTGCCACTGTCGCCGGATCCCATTCGTCTAGTCGCATCGATACTACGGCTTGGTGGGGTCGGTCTGGTGGACGTGCCGGAGTGCGTGAGTGCTTCCGACCAGTGTGGGTAACACTAACCGGTGGTCGCGATGACAGATGATGGTGTGGTGGCACACAGAGTTGACGGTCCGGGCGCAGGCGGGAACGCGCGGCCGCCCGAGGGCCGGCCGAACCGCACGTCGTTCGCGGAGTCGTTCGCCGGGGCCGATGCGCAAGCCGACGCCGAACGACGCACCGCGCTGCGCCGGATGAAGGCCGTCGCGTTGGGCTTCCTGCTCGGCGCCACGGTGGTGTTCCTGCTCTGCCGGTGGGCCAATGCGCACGGGACCGCGCCGCAGTGGGTCGGCTACGTCGGGGCGGCAGCCGAGGCGGGCATGGTGGGCGCGTTGGCGGACTGGTTCGCGGTGACGGCCTTGTTCAAGCACCCGCTGGGCATCCCCATTCCGCACACCGCGATCATCAAGCGCAAAAAAGACCAGCTCGGGGAGGGCCTGGGCACCTTCGTGCGGGAGAACTTCCTGTCGGCGGAGGTCGTGGAGAACAAGCTGCGC
The DNA here is from genome assembly GCF_059812345.1 of Mycobacterium sp. NGS59. NCBI lineage: Bacteria > Bacillati > Actinomycetota > Actinomycetes > Mycobacteriales > Mycobacteriaceae > Mycobacterium > Mycobacterium sp. NGS59. Next base: position 28,399 of record NZ_JCALCN010000016.1, on the reverse strand, counting down.
GACGCGCAGGTGCCGAGCCGGCTCGGCAAATGGCTGGCCGAACCCGCGCACGCGCAACGGGTGGCGGCCGAGACGGCGACCGTGCTGCGGGTGCTGGTGGAACTGCTGCGTGACGACGACGTACAGCAGGTGATCGACCGGATGATCGTGCGCCGCATCGCCGAACCGCAGTGGGGCCCACCGGTGGGCCGGGTGCTGCAGACGCTGCTGGCCGAGAACCGTCAGGAAGCGCTGATCCAGTTGTTGGCCGACCGGGCGTTCCAGTGGTCGCTGAACGCCGGGGTGGTGATCCAGCGGGTGGTCGAGCGCGATTCGCCGACCTGGTCGCCGCGCTTCGTCGACCATCTGGTCGGCGACCGTATCCACCGCGAGTTGATGGACTTCACCGACAAGGTGCGCCGCAGCCCCGACCACGAGCTGCGCCGGTCGGCCACCCGCTTCCTGTTCGAGTTCGCCGACGACCTGCAGAACGATCCGGACACCATCGCGCGGGCCGACGCCGTCAAAGAGCAACTGATGGCCCGCGAAGAGGTCGCCAATGCGGCGGCGTCGGCGTGGCGGACCCTCAAACGACTGGTGCTCGAAGGCGTCGACGACCCGTCCAGCGCATTGCGTGGCCGCGTCGCCGACGCGGTGATCCGCATCGGGGAGTCGCTGCGCGACGATGCGGAGTTGCGCGACAAGGTCGACAACTGGATGGTGCGTGCCGCCCAGCATCTGGTTTCTCAATATGGGGTAGAGATCACAGCGATCATTACCGAGACGATCGAGCGTTGGGATGCCGAGGAGGCGAGCCGGCGCATCGAGCTGCATGTGGGGCGTGACCTGCAGTTTATCCGGATCAACGGGACGGTGGTCGGTGCTCTGGCGGGCCTGGTGATCTACACCGCGGCGCAGTTGCTGTTCTGACCGGGTGCTAGCAAGCGCTTGCAATTGCAAGCACTTCTCCGTAGCCTGGCAGGGGTAAGCGATCAAACCGACGCAAGGAGTGAAGTGGTGCCGCCGGAGGAGAAGTTGGGCACCAAGGTGTCCACCAAAGCCTCCGATGTGGCCTCGGATATCGGTAGCTTCATCAGGTCGCAGCGCGAGACGGCGCAGTTCTCGATGCGCCAGCTCGCCGAGCGTTCGGGTGTCAGCAACCCCTACCTGAGCCAGGTCGAACGGGGATTGCGCAAGCCGTCCGCCGACGTCCTGGCCCAGATCGCCAAGGCGCTGCGCGTTTCCGCCTGGGTGCTCTACGAACGCGCCGGCATGCTCGACGCGAGCGAGACCAGCCAGGTACGGGACACGATCATCGCCGACACGGCGATAACCGAGCGTCAGAAGCAGGTTCTGTTGGACATCTACGCGTCCTTCCTTCAGCAGAACGAGGCTAACCGTGAGGAGTGTCCGATCGAACCCGACAGAGAAGACTGACCAGCCCGTAGGGCCGACTCCCCGGCTTGTCGCCTCGGCAGTGACGTCCGCGACAGTTGTAAATCAACGGCCGTTCGGGTAACCAAAACGAAGGGGAAACCGTCGTTTCAAGTTTGCTGGCCACGCCGGGCAACTGAACCCGGTTCCCACCGACCCGACTATCCAGGAGGTTTCCGGCAAGTCGCGTGACCGACGTCAATCCGCGGGTCTTGACAACTCCGCCCCCCAGGAGCCGCCTCTTGCGCCTACTTCCACACCGTGAGAAATAACCCCGATATCGAAATCAATGAAAGGAACAACCAATGGCTGAGAACACCAACAACATCGAAGATCTCCGCGCCCCGCTGCTTGCCGCGCTCGGTGCTGCCGACCTGGCCCTCGCCACGGTCAACGACCTGCTCGCCAACCTGCGCGACCGCGCCGAGGAGACCCGCAGCAACCTGCGTGAGCGCGCCGAGGAGACCCGCACCGACACCCGCAGCCGGGTCGAGGAGAGCCGCGCTCGCCTGACCAACCTGCGCGAGGACCTGCCCGAGCAGATCGGTGAGCTGCGCGAGCGCTTCACCACCGAGGAGCTGCGCAAGGCCGCCGAGGGCTACCTCGAGGCCGCCACCTCCCGCTACAACGAGCTGGTGGAGCGCGGCGAGTCCGCCCTGCAGCGGCTGCGCAGCCAGTCGGCGTTCGAGGACGCCTCCGCTCGCGCCGAGGGCTACGTGGACCAGGCCGTCGAGCTGACCCAGGAAGCCCTGGGCACCGTTGCCTCGCAGACCCGCGCGGTCGGCGAGCGCGCCGCCAAGCTGGTCGGCATCGAGCTGCCCAAGAAGGCCGAGGCCGCTGCCGCTCCGGCCAAGAAGGCCGCGCCGGCTCCGGCTGCCAAGAAGGCTCCCGCCAAGAAGGCCGCTGCGGCCAAGAAGGCGCCCGCCAAGAAGGCTCCGGCCAAGAAGGTCACCCAGAAGTAGCCTCACTAACTCGACTCCGAGTCGCTGTCCGTCAGCGGCTCGGAGTCGACGTTTCTGCGGCGTCCCGCATAGGGTGGTGGGCGTGCAAGTTGTCGGTACGGTCATGTGGGTCTTGTGGATCGCCGTCGTCGTGACGACGGTCTACGCATTGGTCAACGCTTCGCTCCAACGGTCGGACGCGTACATGGCAGCAGACAAGCAAACCAAGCCTGTTTGGCTGGCAATCTTGGCGGGCGCGCTGGCGCTCTCGGTACTTCTGTACGGCGTGCTGGGCGTGATGGCACTTGCGATCACGGCAGTGGCAACCGGCGTGTACTTGGTCGACGTGCGGCCCAGGTTGCTTGAGGTGCAGGGCAAGTCCCGCTAGCGAATGAAGCCGCTGATCTGTGCGCCGGCGGCGGCGCTGCTGTCGTTGCTGGGGGCGGTGCCCGCGGCTGCCGACCCGGCGTACGTCGACCACACCGAATGGGTTTCCTGGGGTGCAGGGCCGAGCTTGCGGGTCTACCCGACCCCGACGGCCCGCGCCGTCGCCCGGGAACAGGGAACCGCCGCGGCGGCCGACGCGGCCTGGGCGGAGGTGCTGGCCCGGTCGCCGGAGGCTGACACCCCCGGCATGCGGGCACAATTCGTCTGCCACTGGCAATTCGCCGAACTCGCCCAACCCGGCAAGACCAGCTGGAACCTGGAACCGTGGCGGCCCGTCGTAGACGACGCCGGAATGGTCGCGTCCGCCTGCAACCCGGGCGGCCGGGAGGAGCCGTTCTAGTGCCCGACCAACTCACTCGCCGCCAGCTGGCCGCACTCGTCGACCACACGCTGCTCAAACCGGAAGCCACCCCCGCCGAGGTGACCGCGCTGGTCGCCGAGGGCGCCGAACTCGGCGTCTACGCGGTCTGCGTGTCACCGCCGATGGTGCCGACCGCCCTGGCCGCCGGCGGGGTGCGGGTCGCCGCCGTCGCCGGCTTTCCGTCGGGCAAGCATCTGCCCGAGGTCAAGGCGCAGGAAGCAGCCGCGGCCGTCGCCGCCGGCGCCACCGAGATCGACATGGTCATCGACGTCGGCGCCGCGCTGACCGGTGACTTCGACGCGGTGCGCTCGGACATCGCGACGGTGCGCGCCGCGACGGATGGTGCGGTGCTCAAGGTGATCGTGGAGTCGGCCGTGCTGCTCGACCGGGCAGGCGAGCAGACGTTGAGCGAGGTCTGCCGCGCCGCGCGCCAGGCCGGCGCCGACTTCGTCAAGACGTCCACCGGGTTTCACCCGGCGGGCGGCGCGACGGTGCGTGCGGTGGAGGTGATGGCCGCGACGGTCGGCGGCCGGCTGGGCGTCAAGGCCAGCGGCGGCATCCGCACCACCGGCGACGCGATCGCGATGCTCGACGCCGGCGCCACCCGGCTGGGGCTGTCCGGTACCCGGGCGGTGCTGGACGGTCTGCGCTAACTCACAGATCGGCGAAGCAGGGATCGGTCTCGCCGGCGGGAATCGTGGCGTTGCGTGAGGAGAAGTGAACCACCACGTCGCTGTCGGTGACGTCGACACTGTCCGCTTTGATACCCAGCGGGAGCTTCGTGGTCAGGTCCGACGTGTATTCGTCGAGCGAGGACTGCACCGACTCCTTGGGCAACTTGAAGCCCAGCGCGTTGAAGCTGATGATCTCCAGCTTCAGTCCCCCGTTGGACACCGTCGGCTTGGCGACGATGTCGTTGAGGGTGCCTTTGAGTTCGACGGTCTTGTCGGCCGGATGCGTGGTCACACTTCGGGTGACGAATTCGCCCACCACGGGAATCGCGTTCTGCACGGTCTGCTTGATGCCGTCGGCCGTCCAGGTGATCGTCGCGTCGATCGCGCCGATCGTGCCTTTGGAGTCGGCCGTGTTGTTGAGTTTGACGTCTTTGATGCTGAGCTGCAGCTTCATGCCCTTGGCGTCTTTGATCTGGTTGCCGGCCGTCTCGATATTGATGTTGGTGTAGTGGTCGGTGATCACCTGCCACGTCACCAGCGGCGTCACCCCGAACGACGCCGTCGCCTCGTCCTTGACCTTGCACGCCGTCGCGGCCGCGATTTTGTTGTTGGCCTTGTTCCGGATGAACAGCTCGACGCCGATCAGCCCGGCGATGACGATCGCCAGGACGATGATCAGGACCAGCACGATCGACAGCGGGTCGCGAAATGAGCGCTTCTTTTTCTTGACCTCGCCCTGCGTGTCGGCGGGCGTGGCCAGCGGAGTCGTTTTGCTTGCAGCCGGGCCTGGCGGCGGCGGCTGGTTGGGCCGGCGGGTGTTCGCGTTGCCCAACGCGAAATTCTCGGTCGGTTGTGACGAGGGGGGCGGCTGCGGTTGCTGTCCCCGTCCGCCGCGGGGGTCGCCCGGGTTCGGTCTGGCGCCGTAGGGGTCGGATGCCGGGGGGCGGCCGAGCGGACCCTGATCGCCAGGTCGCGCCCAACCCGATGGGCCGTCTTTCCGTGGTCCCTGCGGAGTCGTCACCCCCGTGATTCTGCCCTATCGGGCTGCTGAAATGTTGCCCGGTTTCGCAGGACAGCGATCTTGTCCCGGGCCGCGGCCACCAGGTCGAGGTCGATGTCGGCGACCACCAGTTGCGGGTCGGCTCCGGCCGAGGCGATCACCTCGCCGAACGGGGACGCCACCAGGCTGCCCCCTACTCCGGTGGGTGCCCCCGACCCGTCCACCGCATCACCCGGGTCCGCCTGGCCGGCCGCGGCGATGAAACACGTCGAGTCCACGGCCCGCGCCCGGGACAGCAGCGTCCACTGCTCGAGTTTGCCCGGACCCGAACCCCAGGACGCGCACACCACGATCAGCTGGGCACCGCGGTCGGCGAGTTCGGTGTAGAGCGCGGGGAACCGGACGTCGTAGCAGGTCGTCAAACCGACCCCGACACCGTCGACGGTGACCACCACCGGGTCGGATCCCGGTGCGACGGTACGGGATTCGGTGAAGCCGAACGCGTCGTAGAGGTGGATCTTGTCGTAGCGGGCGTCGGTGTCCGGTCCGGCGGCGATCAGCGTGTTGGTCACCCTGCCGTCACCGGACGGAGCGAACATGCCTGCGACGACGGTGATGCCCGCCTCGGCCGCGATTCGCCGGACGCCCTCGGCCCACGGCCCGTCCAGGTCCTGCGCGACGGGTTTGAGCGAGACACCGAATCGGCACATGGTCGCCTCCGGGAACACCACCAGCTTCGCGCCCGCCGCGGCCGCCCGGCCGGTGTAGTCGCGCACCAGCTCCAAGTTCTGCGTCGGGTCGGTACCGCTGAGAATCTGGGCCAGTGCGATCCGCATGAGTCTCAGCTTAGGGAGGTGGGCTCAGACGTTGTTCGCGATCCACTCGGTGGTGAAGCGTTGTTCCAGGATCATCAGCTCGCGCAACTGCGTGCCGATCAGATGCTCCAGCTTGCCGCCGATCAACGGAACACGCACCTGGATGGTGACGTTCGCGGCCATCCGGGAACCGCCGGTCTCGGCGTCGGGCGAGAGCACAGCGGTACCCCACAGGCTGACCGGCGCATCCACCAGCGAACTGCGGATGGACGCGGTCGCGATGCCGTCCTCGACCGGTCCCCAGCTCTCCTCCCGCCGGACGCACAGATCGCCGCGGTGCAGCTGGGTGACCAGGGCCGGAAGATTCTGCCGATAGACCCGCTGCAGGGTCACCACCGAGATGCTGTCCTCGGCCTCACCCAGGCGCATCTCTTCCAGCGTGGCGACGTCGACCGGGGTCTCGTCCAGCCGCGCCAGCCAGTACTGCTCCTCGTGGAACGCCCGGTGAACTTCCTCGACGCTGCCCTGGTAGACAGCCGACATGTCGAATGAGCGCGGCATATTTGTTCACGCTACCGTTACCGCCCGTGGTGGGTTCGCTATTTGCCGGTGCGCGCGTCACCGAATCGGTGCCGTTGGCGCCGTACACCACATTGCGGGTTGGGCCCGTAGCGCAGCGCGTAATTACTTGCGAGAGCAGCGATCAGGTGATCGCGGTGTTGCGCAAACTGGACTCCGACGACCACAACGCGAAGAACGCTCCGGTGCTGGTGTTTGCTGGCGGGTCCAACCTGGTGCTCGGGGACTCCGTTGCGGACCTGACGGTGGTGCGCCTGGCCAACGACGGCGTGGTCGTCGACGGCAACCTTGTGCGCGCGGAAGCAGGCGCGGTGTGGGACGACGTGGTGCGCCGGTCCATCGAGGCCGGCTTGGGCGGTTTGGAATGCCTGTCGGGCATTCCGGGTTCGGCGGGAGCCACTCCGGTGCAGAACGTCGGGGCCTACGGCGTAGAGGTCTCCGACACCCTCACCCGGGTCCGGTTGCTGGATCGGCGCAGCGGCGAGGTGCGCTGGGCGCCCGCCGAGGAGCTGGGGTTCGGCTACCGCACCAGCATCCTGAAACGGGCGGACGGGCTGGACCTGCCGGCCGTGGTGCTGGAAGTGGAATTCGCGTTGGATCCGTCGGGGCGCAGTGCGCCGCTGCGCTACGGGGAGCTGACCGCCGCGCTGGGAGCTCAGAGCGGTGAGCGCGGGGACCCCGAGACTGTCCGGGCGGCGGTGCTGGCGTTGCGGGCGCGGAAGGGAATGGTGCTCGACGCGGCCGACCACGACACCTGGAGTGTGGGATCGTTCTTCACCAACCCGGTGGTGAGCCCGGCCGACTACGAGCGACTGGCCGCCGCGGCCGGCGTACCGGTGCCGCACTATCCGGCGACGGACGGCGTCAAACTGGCAGCCGGCTGGCTGGTGGAACGAGCCGGGTTCGGCAAGGGCTATCCGAATGAGGACGCCCCGTGCCGGCTCTCCACCAAGCACGCGCTGGCTCTGACCAACCGGGGCACCGCCACTGCCGAGGACGTGATGGTAGTCGCCCGCGCTGTGAGAGATGGGGTTCGTGATGTGTTTGGTATCACACTGAAACCGGAACCTGTCCTGGTCGGTTGCGTTTTGTAGCTGCTAGTTTCATCCGCAAGCCCCTGGCGCGCGTCTTTGCGATGGGGGCCGAACGTGTTTCGCCCGGTATCTTTAGTTGTCGTGAGCAACCCCAGCGCGCCTCCGCCGATCAACCGGCGCATGGCTTTGACGGCCCTCGGGCTCGGCGTGCTGGCGCCCAGCGTACTGGCCGCGTGCGGCGGCAAAGTCGCCCAGCAGTCCGAGAGCAAGCCGCCGCCGGCCCCTCGGCTGAACTTCCAACCCGTCCTGGACGGGCAATCCGCCCAGGACGTGGTGCCGGTCGCGCCGATCAGCGTCGCGGTCAGCGACGGATGGTTCCAGCGGGTCGCGCTGACGAATTCGGCCGGCAAGCCGGTGGCCGGCACGTTCAACTCCGACCGCACCGTCTTCATGACCACCGAGCCGCTGGGCTACGACAGCACGTACACCTGGAACGGGTCGGCGGTCGGCCACGACGGCAAAGCGGTCCCGGTGACGGGCAAGTTCACCACGGTGACGCCGAAGAAGAAGATCGACGGCGGATTCCAGCTGGCCGACGGGCAGACCGTCGGCATCGCGGCGCCGGTCATCATCCAATTCGACGCGCCGATCAGCGACAAGGCCGCCGTCGAGCGGGCTCTCACCGTCACCACCAACCCGCCGGTGCAGGGCAGCTGGGCGTGGTTGCCCGACGAGGCCAAGGGCGCCCGGGTGCACTACCGTCCGCGCGAGTACTACCCGGCGGGCACCACGGTGAACGTCGAGGCGAAGTTGTACGGCGTGCCGTTCGGTGACGGCGCTTACGGCGCGCAGGACTTCTCGTTGAACATCAATATCGGGCGCCGCCAGGTGGTCAAGGCCGAGGTCTCCTCGCACCGCATCCAGGTCGTCACCGACGCGGGCGTGATCATGGACTTCCCGTGCAGCTACGGCGAAGCCGACAAGGCGCGCAACGTCACCCGCAACGGCATTCACGTGGTCACCGAGAAGTACGCCGACTTCTACATGTCCAACCCGGCCGCCGGTTACAGCAACGTGCACGAGCGTTGGGCGGTGCGGATCTCCAACAACGGCGAGTTCATCCACGCCAACCCGATGAGCGCGGGCGCGCAGGGCAACAGCAACGTCACCAACGGGTGCATCAACCTGTCGACCTCGGATGCCGCCGAATACTTCCCGACGGCGATGTACGGCGACCCGGTCGAGGTGACCGGCAGCTCGATCCAGTTGTCCTACGCCGACGGCGACATCTGGGACTGGGCGGTGGACTGGGACACCTGGGTGGGTATGTCGGCGTTGCCGCCGCCGGCGGCGCGTCCGCCGGGCACGCAGATCCCGGTCACCGCTCCGGCCACCCCGTCCACGGCGCCGAGCCTGTCCGGCACGCCGACGACCACCACTACTGGGCCAGGTGGTTGAACCGGCGGGTCGCACTGGCCTGGTCGCGGGGTCGGATGACGATCTGGTCCAGGTTGACGTGCGGGGGCCGCGAGGCCACGAACCCGATCACGTCGGCGACGTCGGCTGCCGTCAGCGGCGTCATGCCGGCGTAGACGGCCTCGGCGCGCTGCTGATCGCCGTCGAATCGCACTAGCGAGAACTCCGTCTCGACCGCGCCCGGAGCTATCTCGGTGAGCCGCACCGGCTTGCCCAGCAGCTCCCCGCGCAACGTGCGGTGCAGCGCTCCCTGCGCGTGCTTGGCGGCCGTGTAGCCGGCGCCGCCGTCGTAAATCTCAAGTGCGGCAATGGAAGTCACGGTGACGACCAGCCCGTCGCCGGACGCGATCAGTTTGGGCAGCAGGGCGCGGGTGACCCGCAACGTGCCAAGCACGTTGGTCTCCCACATCCACCGCCAATGCTCCAGGTCGGCCTCGGCGACCGGTGCCAGCCCTTTTGCCCCTCCGGCGTTGTTGACCAGCACGTCGACGCGGTCCAACGATCCGGCCAGCGCGGCGACGTCGTGCTCGGCTGTGACGTCTGCCACAACCGCGGTACCGCCGAGTTCGGCTGCCAGCGCGTGCACCCGTTCCGCCCGGCGCGCCACCGGAACCACGTGAAACCCTTGTGCCGCAAGTGTTCTGGTGGTGGCTTCGCCGATCCCGGAACTGGCGCCGGTAATCACCGCGATTCGTTTCTGCGCGTCCGGAACCGTCATTGCGACAACTTTAATAAACAGTGCTAGGTTTTCGGTGTGCACCAAAGCGCCTTGTTCCACACGACGACCGCGTGTCTCTACGCGGGCTCGTGTTGTTGTCGCGCAATTTGCCGCGCCTGAACTGACGCAAGTCGCGGGTGTGGCCAGGGACCCGGCCATCAGAACTCGGACAAGGACTGCCAGTGCACTCGACTACTTTCACCCACCATTCCCGTAGCCGCGGTCGTCTGCCGGGCGCGAGCGGACCGCCTCGGTCCTACCGGCAGGTGGTGCCGCCGGCACTGCACCTGTCCGACTCCGCGGCGGCGTCGGTTTTCCGGGCCGTGCGGTTGCGCGGACCGGTCGGCCGCGACGTCATCGCCAACGTCACCTCGCTCAGCATCGCCACGGTGAACCGTCAGGTCATCGCTTTGCTGGACGCGGGTTTGCTGCGGGAGCGCGCCGACCTCGCGGTGTCCGGGGCGATCGGGCGCCCCCGGGTGCCGGTGGAGGTCAACCACGAACCGTTCGTCACGTTGGGCATCCACATCGGCGCCCGGACCACCAGCATCGTGGCGACCGACCTGTTCGGCCGGACGCTCGACACGGTCGAGACCCCCACCCCGCTCAACGCCGCGGGGTCCGCCCTGACGTCGTTGGCGCACAGCGCAAGTCGCTACTTACGGCGCTGGCACCGCCGCCGGGCGTTGTGGGTCGGTGTGGCGATCGGCGGCACTGTCGACAACGCCAGCGGCCTGGTCGACCACCCGCGGCTGGGCTGGCGGCAGGCCCCGGTGGGGCCGGTGCTGGCCGATGCGCTGGGACTGCCGGTTTCGGTGGCATCGCACGTGGATGCGATGGCGGGCGCCGAACTGCTGTTGGGCATGCGACGGTTCGCTCCGAACTCCTCGACCAGTCTGTATGTGTATGCGCGCGAGACGGTGGGCTATGCGCTGGTGATCGGCGGCCGGGTGCACTGCCCGACCAGCGGTCCGGGCACCATCGCGCCGCTGCCGGTGCAGTCGGAGTTGCTGGGCGGCTCGGGTCAGCTGGAGTCCACCGTCAGCGACGAGGCGGTGCTGGCGGCCGCGCGCCGGCTGCGGATCCTGCCCGGGGTGGCCCCGACGAATCGCACCGGCGCGTCCACCGCCGCGATGGCCGATCTGCTGAAGGTGGCGCGTGCGGGAAACCAGCAGGCCAGGGAGCTGCTGGTGGAGCGGGCCAAGGTGCTCGGCGAGGCCGTCGCGCTGCTGCGCGACCTGCTCAATCCCGACGAAGTGGTGGTCGGCGGCCAGGCGTTCACCGAGTACCCGGAAGGGATGGAGCGGGTGGAGCAGGCCTTCGTCGGGCGCTCGGTGCTCACGCCCCGCGACCTGCGCGTCACGGCGTTCGGCAACCGGGTGCAGGAGGCCGGGGCCGGCATCGTCTCGCTGGACGGGCTCTACACCGATCCGCTGGGGGCCATGCGCAGGTCCGGGGCGCTGGCCGAGCGGTTGTCGGACGCCGAACCCGAAGTCCTGGCCAAGTAGGGTCCGGCCCGCGGTCTGCGTGCGCCCTGTAAACATGACAGTGTGCGTTATGCAGGCGAAGACCCGCGCCGAGTTGCCCTGTTAGCGGTACACACCTCGCCGTTGGCGCAGCCCGGTACCGGTGACGCCGGCGGCATGAACGTCTACGTGCTGCAAAGTGCCCTGCACCTGGCCCGTCGCGGCATCGAGGTGGAGATCTTCACCCGGGCCACCGCGTCCGCCGACCCGCCGACCGTGCGGGTGGAGCCCGGGGTGCTGGTGCGCAATGTGGTGGCCGGGCCGTTCGAGGGCCTGGACAAGTACGACCTGCCCACCCAGCTGTGCGCGTTCGCCGCCGGGGTACTGCGCGCCGAGGCCGCGCACGAACCCGGCTACTACGACATCGTGCATTCGCACTACTGGTTGTCCGGTCAGGTCGGCTGGCTGGCCCGGGACCGCTGGGCGGTGCCGCTGGTGCACACCGCGCACACCCTGGCCGCGGTCAAGAACGCCGCGCTGGCCGACGGTGACACCGCCGAACCGCCGCTGCGCACGGTCGGGGAACAACAGGTCGTCGACGAGGCGGACCGCCTCATCGTCAACACCGATGACGAAGCGCGCCAACTGATTTCGTTACACCACGCCGACCCCGCGCGGATCGACGTGGTACATCCCGGTGTCGACCTGGACGTGTTCCGGCCGGGGGACCGTGCGGCGGCCCGCGCCGCGCTCGGGTTCGATCCAGACGAGCCGGTGGTGGCCTTCGTCGGACGCATCCAGCCGCTCAAGGCGCCCGACATCGTGTTGCGTGCGGCGGCGCGGCTGCCCGGGGTGCGCATCGTCGTCGCCGGCGGACCGTCGGGCAGTGGCCTGGCCTCTCCGGACGGGCTGGCGCACCTGGCCCGGGATCTGGGCATCGCAGCCCGCGTGACGTTCCTGCCGCCGCAGTCCCGCTCGGAGCTGGCCAGGTTGTTCCACGCCGCGGATCTTGTTGCGGTGCCGAGTTATTCGGAATCGTTCGGGTTGGTCGCGGTAGAAGCGCAAGCCTGCGGCACCCCGGTGGTGGCCGCCGCGGTCGGTGGGTTGCCGGTGGCGGTGCGCGACGGGATCACCGGCACCCTGGTCTCCGGTCACGAGGTCGGCCGGTGGGCCGAGGCCATCGGCCACCTGTTGCGGGTCGGTGCCGGACCGCAGGGTTGGGCGATGAGCCGCGCCGCGGCCCAGCACGCGGCCACCTTCTCCTGGGAGAACACCACCGACGCGCTGCTCGCCAGTTACCGGCGCGCCATCGAAGGCTTCGATGCCGAGCGCCAGCGGCGGGTGCGTGACCTGATGAACAGGGATGTCGCCAAGCGCAGGCCGCGGCGCTGGACGGCCCGGCGCGGGGTGGGCGCGTGAGTGTCGAGCGGCTGATCGAGGACACGCTGCAAGCCAGCGGCCTGAACTATTCGAAACACGCCGGTGCGCGCGGCGGGCTGCCGGGCATCATCGTGGAACTGCCCGGCGAGCGCAGGCTCAAGACCAACACGATCCTGAGCATCGGCGAGCATTCGGTGCGCGTCGAGGCGTTCGTGTGCCGCCAGCCCGACGAGAACCACGAGGGCGTCTACCGCTTTCTGCTCAAACGCAACCGCCGCCTGTACGGGGTGGCCTACACGCTGGACAACGTCGGCGACATCTATCTGGTCGGCCGGATGGCGCTGACTGCGGTGGACGCCGACGAGATCGACCGGGTGCTCGGACAGGTGCTGGAGGCGGTGGATTCGGACTTCAACACGTTGCTGGAGTTGGGTTTTCGCTCGTCGATCCAGAAGGAATGGGAGTGGCGGGTGTCGCGCGGGGAGTCGCTGAAGAACCTCGAGGCGTTTGCGCACCTGATAGACGACGAGGATGACGCGCAGGTCTGAGCGCGTGAGAGACTCTTCTTCCATGGGAGACACTGCCACGCTGGTGCTGTTGCGTCACGGCGAGAGCGAATGGAACGCCAAGAACCTCTTCACCGGCTGGGTGGACGTCGGGCTGACCGAGAAGGGCGAAGCCGAGGCAGTGCGCGGCGGCGAACTGCTGGCCGAACAAGACCTGCTGCCCGACGTGCTCTACACCTCGCTGCTGCGGCGCGCCATCAACACCGCGAACCTCGCGCTGGACGCCGCGGACCGGCTCTGGATCCCGGTGCACCGCACCTGGCGGCTCAACGAACGCCATTACGGGGCGCTGCAGGGTCTGGACAAGGCCAAGACGAAAGAGAAGTACGGCGAAGAGCAGTTCATGGCCTGGCGGCGCAGCTATGACACCCCTCCGCCGGAGATCGAGAAGGGCAGCGAGTTCAGCCAGGACGCCGACCCGCGCTACGCCAACATCGGCGGCGGACCCCTCACCGAATGCCTGGCCGACGTGGTGGCCCGGTTCCTGCCGTACTTCACCGACGTCATCGTCCCCGACCTGCGGACCGGCAAGACGGTGCTGATCGCCGCGCACGGCAACTCGCTGCGGGCGCTGGTCAAGTACCTGGACGACATGTCCGACGAGGACGTCGTCGGACTGAACATCCCGACCGGCATCCCGCTGCGCTACGACCTGGACGCCGACCTGCGGCCGACGGTCGCGGGGGGCACCTATCTGGACCCCGAAGCCGCCGAGGCCGGGGCCGCGGCGGTGGCCGGGCAGGGCGCCGCAAAAGGCTGAATTCGGCCGGTCGTGGGCCGCTTGCTGAACGTCGCGTGAACGCGAGCGGAACACCTGTGACGCGGCGTGTGACTTGTGCGATTTTCGCCGCGCTCCGCTAGGGCGGCGTTCACCGGAATTTGTAGGATTTGAGCTGTGACTGTGTTCTCGGCACTGTTGCTGGCCGGGGTCTTGTCCGGGCTGGCGCTGGCCGTAGGTGTGGCAGCGGGAGTCCGGCTGTCACGGCGTATGGGGCAACCCCGCCGACAAACCACCGAGTGGACCGGCATCACCGTCGCACAGATGCTGCAACGCATCGTGGCGTTGATGCCGATGGGCGCCGCGGTGGTCGACACCCACCGTGACGTCGTCTACCTCAACGACCGGGCCATGGAGCTGGGCCTGGTGCGTGACCGCCAGCTCGACGACGAAGCCTGGAAGGCCGCCAAGCAGGCACTGGCCGGTGACGACGTCGAGTTCGACCTGTCCACGGACAAGCGCTCGGGCGGCAAGTCCGGGCTGTGCGTACATGGACACGCCAGGCTGCTCAGCGAACAGGACCGCAGGTTCGCCGTGGTGTTCGTGCTGGATCAGTCCGACTACGCCCGGATGGAAGCGACCCGGCGCGACTTCGTGGCCAACGTCAGCCACGAGCTCAAGACTCCGGTCGGTGCCATGACGCTGCTCGCCGAGGCGTTGCTGGCTTCGGCCGACGACACCGAAACGGTCCGCAGGTTCGCCGAGAAGGTGCTCATCGAGGCCAACCGGCTCGGCGACATGGTCGCCGAACTGATCGAACTCTCCCGGCTGCAAGGTGCCGAGCGCCTGACGAACGAGACCGACGTCGACATCGACGCCGTTGTCTCCGAGGCGATTTCGCGGCACAAGGTGGCAGCCGAGAACGCCGCCATCGACGTCCGCACCGACGCGCCCAGCGGGCTGCAGGTGCTGGGCGACCAGACGCTGCTGGTGACCGCGCTGGCCAACCTGGTGTCCAACGCGATCGCCTATTCGCCGCGCGGGTCGTTGGTGTCGATCAGCCGCCGCAGGCGTGGCGACTACGTCGAGATAGCGGTCACCGACCGGGGCATCGGGATCGCCCTGGAAGACCAGGAGCGTGTCTTCGAGCGGTTCTTCCGCGGCGACAAAGCGCGTTCGCGCGCCACCGGCGGCAGTGGACTGGGGTTGGCGATCGTCAAGCACGTCGCGGCCAACCACGGTGGCAGCATCGGCGTCTGGAGCAAGCCGGGGACCGGATCGACGTTCACGCTGTCCATCCCGGCCTCCGGGTCCGTGGCAGCGCAGGGCCCGCCGGCGGCGCAGGACGAGGCACAAACCGAGCAATCGCTCAGCCGGGACTTGAGGCCCGGCAGGTCACAACGAGAGGAAGAGCTGAGTCGATGACAAGCGTTTTGATCGTCGAAGACGAGGAATCGCTCGCCGATCCGCTGGCGTTTCTGTTGCGCAAAGAGGGCTTCGAGGCCACGGTGGTCAACGACGGTCCCTCCGCGCTGGCCGAGTTCGACCGGTCCGGCGCCGACATCGTGCTGCTGGATCTGATGCTGCCGGGCATGTCGGGTACCGATGTGTGCAAGCAGCTGCGCGCCCGCTCCGGCGTCCCGGTGATCATGGTGACCGCGCGGGACAGCGAGATCGACAAGGTGGTCGGCCTCGAGCTCGGCGCCGACGACTACGTCACCAAGCCCTACTCCGCGCGTGAGTTGATCGCCCGGATCCGGGCGGTACTGCGCCGCGGCGGCGACGACGACTCCGAGATCAGCGACGGGGTGCTGGAGTCCGGCCCGGTCCGCATGGACGTCGAACGGCACGTCGTCTCGGTGAACGGCGAAGCAATCACGTTGCCGCTCAAGGAATTCGATCTGCTGGAATACCTGATGCGCAACAGCGGACGGGTGCTGACCCGCGGTCAGTTGATCGACCGGGTCTGGGGCGCGGACTATGTCGGCGACACCAAGACGCTCGACGTCCACGTCAAGCGGCTGCGGTCCAAGATCGAGGCCGACCCGGCCAACCCGGTGCACTTGGTGACCGTGCGGGGGCTGGGCTACAAGCTCGAAGGGTAGCCCGGGCGAACTCCTGCGCGCCGGGATCGGGTGTCGTCAGGCGAGTATCTGATCGGCCACCGCCAACGCCATCGCCATGATGGACAGCTGCGGGTTGACCTCGGGACAGCTGGGCAGGATGGAGGCGTCGGCAACCCAGACGCCGGCTATGCCACGCAGTCGGCCGGCCGGATCGACGGGACAGATCTGCTCGTCGGCGCCGGCCGCAGCGGTCCCGGTCGGGTGGAATGCGGACAGGTGCAGGCTTTTCGGGTCGGTTCTGGCCAGCACGTCGCGCAGTTCCGTCTCGGACTTCACCGTCATCGCGCCGGGCAACCCGGTGAGCACTTCGACCGCGCCGGCGGCGAACAGCAGCCGGCAGATGGCTCCCAACGCGACCCGCAGTTTCGCGACATCGTGCCGGGCGATGTCGTAGCGCACCACCGTCTCATCCCTGACCGACAGCACCGAGCCGACGCCCTCGTCGGCCACCATCGCGCCGAAGGTGGCGATCTGGGGGGCCCGGTCCAACCAGTGCAGCAGCTCGGCACCGTAACCCGGGAAGATGATCGAACCCATGCCGGGCGGGGTGGCGGTGGCCTCGATCAACACGCCGTGGGACTCGTGGAATTCGTGCACGGCCGCACTCTGCAGCACGCCGCGCCAGGCGTACACATCCTCCTCGAACCGTCCGGCCAGCAACGTCGCCGGATGCAGCGCCAGGTTGCGGCCCAGCCGCGGGTGTCTGCCAAGAGCGCTGCGCCGCAACAACATCGGCGTCTCGGTCGCACCCGCCGCGACGACGACGGCGGCTGCCAGGACGTCGATCGCGGTGCCGTCGGGCCGGCGGGCCCGTACGCCGCGGGCACGTCCGTGCTCATGGAGCACCCGTTCGACCCGCGCCTCGGAGATGATGCGCCCCCCTGCCGCGCACGCCTGCGGCAGCGCGTTGAGGTGCACGCCGAACTTTGCGTTGTGCGGGCAGCCGATCGCACACTGGCAGCATCCCTCGCAACCCGGCGCATTGCGCGCGATGGGTGCCGCCTGCCAGCCCAGCGAATCGGCGGCCTGGAGCAACAGGTTGCCGTTGCGGCCCATCACGTCACGCGGCGCCGGCGCGACCTGCAGGGTGCGTTCGACGTCGTCGAGGTAGCCGCTCAACCGGTCCGGATCGGCCAGGCTCAGGCCGAATTCGTCACGCCAGCGTCGCTGCACGGCATCCGGGGGCCGGAAGCAGGTGCCGGAGTTGACCACGGTGGTGCCGCCGACCGCCCGGCCCATCGGCAGCACCACCGTCGGCCGTCCCAGCGCGACGGTGGCGCCGGCGCCGCGGTACAGCCCGGCATACCGGTCGATCGGGTGGCTGGTGCGGAACTCCTCGACCGTCCAGCGTCGTCCCTCCTCGAGCACCACGACTTCCAGGCCGGCCCGGGCCAGGGTGCGGGCCGCCATCGCCCCGCCCGCCCCGGAGCCGACCACGACCACGTCGGCGGTGACGACGGACGCGCTCTCGGCCGACGGGGTGACGTCCAGGGCCGCGTCCGGACGTACCACCTCGTCAGCCTGGGCACGCGAAAACAGTTCGTGGGCAAAGGTATCAGCGCCGTTGGCCAGCAACCCGATCACCTTCATGCCCTCGACGGCCGCGCCGGCCTCGGTGCTGAGCGCGGCGATGCGCCGCAACACCCGCTCGCGGTCGGCGGGACCGAGGCGCGTCAGGGACCGTCCGGTGGTCAGGTAGCTCGCCGCGGCCATCGAGACCAACCCGGCGCGCACCGCCAGCCGGGAGGTGGCCGGCAGCCGTGACAGGTACCGGTCGACGCGTGCGGTGAACTGTGCGGACGACGGGCCGCCGTGTTCCTCGGGCAGCAGCGCGGTGCCGAACGAGGCGGTAGCGCGATCGGCCAGCCGGCTCACTTGCGGCGCCCGAGCGCGCGGCCCAGCTTCAGGAAGAACGGGTAGGTCGCGAAGATACCCCCGGCGGCGGCGTGCGCCGGCCAGTCCAGTTTCTCGGTGTCCATGTCGAAAGCCCCGCTGTTCCACATGAAGTCGCGTCCGTTCGCCGCGCGGAACGGTCGCCACAGGAAACCCAGCCCGGGCACGTTGTTGTACAGGCCGAACGAACCGGCGAAGAACACGCCGAGCACGGCGGCCTCCAGGACGTCGCGTCGCTCGGGCGGGAAGCGGCGCTCGATCAGCACTCCGGAGGCGAACAGCAACGGCGGGTCGAGAGCGAAACTCATTGCGGGGTCCTTTCATTGACCGGGGGAGCCTGATCGCCACGCAAACCGACCTCGGCATGTCCGGTGCCGAGCACCGACCACCGCCGGTCGCCGAGTTCGACGTGGATGTCGGCTTGTTCGGTGTTGGTGCACACGCAGGTGCCGCCGTCGGGGTCGGTGTATTGCAGGCTCACGCAGCGCTCGGGGGGCTGGTCGACCCGAATCAATACCTCGCGTCCGCCGATACGGCCCTCCAGCTGCCAGTGCCGCGGACCGAGCCTCGTGCGCATCCGCAGCGCCGGCAAAACGCTTGCGGGCCAATCTTTTCCGTCTATTCGGAAGCGGACAAAGGCCAGCGGCGCCAGGCGGCGCAGGCCGGCCTTGTGTGACACCGCGGTGACGGCCTCGAGTACATCGCCGTCGCCGAGGTCGGCATGAATCCAGCCCCAGCGCTTGGCGTTGCCGTGCCCGTAGATGTGCGCCACGTTGCCGCGCCAACGGTCGACGGACTGGGTGTGGCCGTCGATGCTGACCGAACCGGCGAAATCGGCGGTCGGAGCGAGCACGACCTGGGCGCCGGGCAGCAGTTCGCGCTCCCAGGCGACGCGCGGAAAGGTCCACAGCGGCGCGCCGGCGTCCTTCCAGGACAGGTCCCAGGCGAGTGAGCCCGCGCGTCCGGTCATCTGCCCGGGTCCGACCAGCGCTCCGGCGGCGGCGAACCAGTGCTCACCGTCGGCGGGGTCGACCGGTTCGGGGCCGAAGCGCTCGGTCCGCGGCGAACCGTCGGGCGGGAACCACGTCGCCCAGCCGTGCGCGTAAGGCGCGCCCGACGTCGGGGCTACGGTCTCGCAGTGCACCCATAGACCGGCGCGGGTGACGGGGTCGGAGAGGGTGGCGTACCAGACCTCCAACCGTCCCGACTTGCCCCGCCAGCGCGGCGTCGCGGCCAACCGCGTTTCGTCGTCCACTTCAGCACCTCCTTCCTCTATAATTGGTTGAGCCAATGAACCAGTCAAGTCCGATACCCCCTCCAGACCGTCAGCGAGTCGACGAACAGATCGCTGCGTCGATCGCCGACGCCATCCTCGACGGCGCTTTTCCGCCCGGCTCGACGCTGCCGCCCGAGCGCGAACTCGCTGATCAGCTCGGTGTGAATCGCACCTCACTGCGTCAGGGGCTGGCTCGCCTGCAGCAGATGGGTCTGATCGAAGTCCGCCACGGCAGCGGCAGCGTGGTTCGCGACCCCGAAGGCCTGACCCATCCGGCGGTGGTCGAGGCCCTGGTGCGCAAGCTGGGCCCGGAGTTCCTCGTCGAGCTGCTTGAGATCCGGGCGGCGTTGGGTCCGTTGATCGGCACGTTGGCGGCACAGCGCAGCACGCCGGCGGACACCGAAGAACTGGGGCGCGCGCTGGCCGCGGTTCAGGAGGCGGACACCGCCGCGGCCCGCCAGGCCGCCGATCTCGCCTACTTTCACGTGCTGATCCACAGCACCCGAAACCGCGCCCTGGGCTTGCTGTATCGGTGGGTGGAACAGGCTTTCGGTGGCCGTGAACACGAACTCACCGGCGCCTACGACGACGCGGAGCCGGTGGTCGCCGACCTGCGGGCGATCACCGAGGCGGTGCTGGCGCACGACGCGGCGTCGGCGGCCGCGAGCGTGGAGGCCTATCTGAACGCCAGCGCGCTGCGAATGGTGCTGGCCTACACCAAGAGCCGCTAGCTACTCGGCGGCCCGCGTCGCCGGATGCACCGCGATCAGACCTAATTGGCTGCGGCGCTTGCACATTGCGGCCAACTCCGCATAGGCCTTCGCGCCGAGAAGTTCGGTCAGTTCGTCGGCCAGGCTCTGCCACACCTGCGTGGCGCCGACATGGGCGGCCGGATCGCCGGTGCAGTACCAGTGCAGGTCCGCACCGCCAGAGCCCCAGCCGCGCCGGTCGTACTCGGTGAGGAACGTCTTGAGGATCTCGGTGCCGTCGGGCCGGGTCACCCACTCCTGGCTGCGCCGGATCGGTAACTGCCAGCACACGTCGGGCTTCATCGTCAGGGGCGGGACACCCAGTTTCAGGGCCTTGCTGTGCAGGGCGCAGCCCACGCCCCCGGGGAAACCGGGCCGGTTCAGGAACACGCACGCGTCCTTGTGCTTTCGGGTGCGGTACTGGGGTTCGCCCTCGTGTTCGTCGAGTTCCAGGTACCCCTTGCGGCCCAGGCCCTTATCGCGGAACTGCCAGTCCTTGTCGGTCAGCAACTTGACCGCGTCGTCCAGGCGGGCGCGGTCGTCGTCGTCGGACAGGAACGCGCCGTGCGAGCAACACCCGTCGTCGGGTCGGCCGGCTACCGTGCCCCGGCAGGCCGGCGTGCCGAACACGCACGTCCAGCGCGACAGCAACCAGGTCAGGTCGGCCGCGATCAGGTGCTCGGGGTCGTCGGGGTCGTAGAACTCCACCCACTCACGGGCGAAATCCTGTTCGACCTCTTGTCCGGGCAGCGAGTTGGCCACGGGTGCAACGTTAGTCCACGTTTTCGCGACGGGCGCCGGCTCGGCCCGGCGGTGCGCATCACGGGTCGCGGGACGCGTGCCCGGTGAGCCCGGCTAGTTTTGTTCTGTGCGATTGGGCGTGCTGGACGTGGGGAGCAACACCGTCCATCTACTGGTGGTCGATGCTCACCGGGGCGGGTGTCCGGCTCCGATGAGCTCGACCAAGGCCACCCTGCGCCTGGCCGAGGCCACCGACAGTTCGGGCAAGATCACCAAGCGCGGCGCCGACAAGCTGATCTCCACGGTCGACGAGTTCGCCAAGATCGCGGTCAGCTCCGGCTGCGCGGAGTTGATGGCCTTCGCCACCTCCGCGGTTCGGGACGCCGAGAATTCCGACGACGTGCTGGCTCGGGTGCGCAAAGAGGCCGGCGTCGAGTTGCAGGTGTTGCGCGGGGTGGACGAGTCGCGGTTGACCTTCCTGGCGGTGCGCCGCTGGTTCGGCTGGAGCGCCGGGCGCATCATCAACCTCGACATCGGCGGCGGCTCGCTGGAGGTGTCCAGCGGCGTGGACGAGGAACCCGAGGTCGCGTTGTCGTTGCCGCTGGGCGCCGGACGGTTGACCCGCGAGTGGTTGCCCGACGATCCGCCGGGCCGGCGCCGGGTGGCGATGCTGCGCGACTGGCTGGACGCCGAACTCGCCGACGCCAGCGCCACCCTGCTCGAAGCCGGGGCGCCCGATCTCGCGGTCGCGACGTCGAAGACGTTCCGGTCGTTGGCTCGCCTCACCGGCGCGGCCCCGTCGGCGGCCGGACCGCGGGCGAAACGCACGCTCACCGCCAACGGCCTCAGACAACTCATATCTTTCATCTCTAGGATGACAGCCGCCGACCGAGCAGAACTGGAAGGAGTCAGCGCCGAGCGTGCCCCGCAGATCGTGGCGGGTGCGCTGGTGGCGGAGGCAAGCATGCGAGCCCTGTCGATAGAAGCGGTGGACATCTGCCCGTGGGCGCTGCGGGAAGGTCTCATCCTGCGCAAACTCGACAGCGAAGCCGACGGAACCGCCTTCATGGAAACGTCGTTCGTGCAGACTTCGGTGCGGGATGCCGGGAGCCAGGTGGCTGATCGGAGTGCGTCCAACCGGTCGAGAGGCAGCAAAGCATGACTGGACCCGACATGGAGGACGCCAAGCAGATATCGGTGGCCGAGCTGCTGGCCAGGAACGGAAGTACCGCCAACCCGACGGCCACCCGCCGGCGTCGCCGCCGTCGCGGTGACGATTCGATCAGCGTCGCCGAGCTCACCGGCGAGATTCCGGTCATCCGGGACGATCACCGCGAGGAGACCGCGTCCGTCGCCCCGGCCGTGCGCGCCGAACCCGCAGTTCGCGACGTGCCCGTGGTCGAACCCGAAGTTCGCGACGTGCCCGTGGCCGAACCCGAAGTCCGCGACGTGCCCGTCGTCGAACCCGAGGTCCGGGCCGAACCGGAAACCACCGTAGAACCCGAGCCTTCCGCGCCCTACTGGTCCGAGCCCGAGCCGCGCTGGCCCAAGTCGGATCCGGTGACGCGGCGCAAGTCCGGCCCGCAGCGCAGCGAGTACCCTCGCCCGTTGCGTCATACCGCCACCAGCGACGTCGAGCAGCATTCGGGCGCGGAGCATATGAGCCCGGACCCGGTCGGGCATTACACCGACGCTTCCGTCGACGTGATGGACAGCGAGGTGCGGGAAGCCGAATCGGTGGCCGAAGACTCGGCGTACGTGCGCTCGTATCTGCAGGGCCCGGACGCCGACGAGGCGTCGGACGGGACACTGTTCGGGGGCCAGTCGATTGCCGACGAGGTCGCGCGCCGGCGCGGCGGGCAGCGCACCGTCGAACTGGACGACGAACGCGACCTCGACCACCTCGACGAGGCGGCGCCGCGACGCGCGGGCGGCAAGATGGCCGCACTGGGCCACGGCCTGCTCACGGTGCTGCAGTCGATCCTGGCGGTCGCATTCGGCGGGGGATTGTTCATCGCGTTCGACCAGCTGTGGCGGTGGAGTCCCATCGTCGCGCTGGTGCTTTCGGTGCTGGTCATCCTCGGTCTGGTGGTCGGCGTCCGGGTGGTCCGCAAGACCGAGGACATTGCCAGCACGCTGATCGCGGTCGCCGTGGGTGCGTTGATCACCCTGGGACCGATGGCCCTGCTGCAAACGAGCTAGGCGTCCCTACAGACTGTGCGCCCAGCAATCAAAGTCGGCTTGTCGACGGCCTCGGTGTACCCGCTGCGGGCCGAGGCGGCGTTCGAGTATGCCGCCAGGCTCGGCTACGACGGGGTCGAGCTGATGGTCTGGAGCGAGTCGGTCAGCCAGGACGTCGACGCCATCAGCAAGCTGTCGAAGCGCTACCACATGCCGGTGCTGTCCGTGCACGCCCCCTGTCTGCTCATCTCGCAGCGGGTGTGGGGCGCGAACCCGATCGTCAAACTGGATCGCAGCGTGCGGGCCGCCGAACAGCTGGGCGCACAGACGGTGGTGGTACACCCGCCGTTCCGTTGGCAACGTCGCTACGCCGAAGGCTTCAGTGACCAGGTCAAAGCCCTGGAGGAAGCCAGCGACGTGCTGGTGGCAGTGGAGAACATGTTTCCGTTCCGCGCGGACCGCTTCTTCGGGCTCGACCAGACCCGGGAACGGATGCGCCGGCGCGGAGGTGGGCCGGGCCTGGGGGTCTCGGCGTTCGCGCCCTCGTACGACCCGTTGGACGGCGACCACGCGCACTACACGCTGGACCTCTCGCACACCTCCACCGCGGGCACCGACTCGCTGGAGATGGCCCGACGGATGGGGACCGGATTGGTGCACCTGCACCTGTGTGACGGCAGCGGATTGCCCGCCGACGAGCACCTGGTGCCCGGCCGGGGCACCCAGCCGACCGCCGAGGTGTGCCAGATGCTGGCCGCGAGCAGTTTCGCCGGCCACGTCGTGCTGGAAGTGTCCACCTCGAGCGCGCGTTCGGCCGCCGAGCGCGAGGCCATGCTGCTCGAGTCGCTGCAGTTCGCCCGAACCCATCTGCTGCGCTGATGACGGACGCCTTGTTCAGCAGTGCGATGGCGCTGCGCCCAGTCGACACGGACGACCCGGCGTGCCTGGTCTTCGACGGCGCGTTGAACGAGCACTGGACCATCGGACCCAAGGTGCACGGCGGTGTCATGGTGGCGCTGTGCGCCAACGCCGTACGCACCGCCTACGGCACCGGTGCCCAGCAACCGGTCGCCGTGTCGGCGAATTTCCTGTCCGCGCCCGACCCCGGGCCGATGCGGCTGGTCACCTCGCTGCGCAAGCGGGGACGCCGGATCACCGTGGCCGACGTCGAACTCATGCAGGGCGACCGTACCGCCGTGCACGCTGTCGTCACGCTGGGTGAGCCGGAGCATCATCTGCCGGGGGAGACCGCGCCGTTGTTGTCGGCCAACCCGGTCGTGGACCTGATGGCACCGCAGCCGCCCGACGACCTGGCGCCGATCGGCCCGGGTCACCCGCTGGCCGGTCTGGTGCATCTGGGCGCCGGCTGCGACATCCGGCCGGTGATGTCCACGATGCCTTCTCCGGAAAACCGGCCGCCGGACGGGCGGCCGCCGATGATCCAGATGTGGGCGCGACCGCGAGACCTTGCTCCCGACGCGCTGTTCGCGCTGATGTGCGGAGATCTGTCAGCGCCGGTGACGTTCGCCGTGGACCGCACCGGGTGGGCGCCGACCGTCCAGCTGACCGCCCTGCTGCGGTCGGTGCCGGTGGATGGATGGCTGCGGATCATCGCCACCTGCGTGGAGATCGGACACGACTGGTTCGACGAGGACCACATCGTCGTCGACGAGCTGGGCCGCCTGGTGGTGCAGGCCCGGCAACTTGCGATGGTGCCTGCCGGGTAATCCGGACCGCCGGTCTGCGATGCTTTGCGGCATGGCAAGAATCGCGATCATCGGCGGCGGCAACATCGGCGAGGCACTGCTGTCCGGGCTGCTGCGGGCAGGCCGGCAGGTCAAAGATCTGGTGGTGGCCGAACGCTTGCCGGAGCGGGCCAAGTATCTGTCGACGAACTACGGCGTGCTGGTGGTGGCGTCCGTCAGCGACGCGGTGGAGAACGCCT
Source organism: Mycobacterium sp. NGS59 (assembly GCF_059812345.1). NCBI lineage: Bacteria > Bacillati > Actinomycetota > Actinomycetes > Mycobacteriales > Mycobacteriaceae > Mycobacterium > Mycobacterium sp. NGS59. The sequence goes on along the minus strand of NZ_JCALCN010000016.1, from coordinate 3,900 downwards.
CGTTCGTCGTGGTCGCCGTCAAGCCGGCCGATGTCGAGTCCGTGGTGGACACCCTGGCCGAGGCGGTCGGCGCAGCCGACAACGACAGCGTCGAGCAGGTGTTCGTCACCGTGGCCGCGGGCATCAGCCTCACCTTCTTCGAGTCCAAACTGCCGGCCGGTACGCCGGTGATCCGGGCCATGCCCAACGCGGCGGCACTCGTCGGTGCCGGGGTCACCGCGCTGGCCAAGGGCAGGTTCGTCACGCCGCAACAGCTCGACGACGTTTCCACGATGTTCGACGCCGTCGGCGGCGTCCTCACGGTGCCCGAACAACACCTGGACGCGGTGACGGCGGTATCGGGATCGGGACCGGCCTATTTCTTCCTGCTGGTCGAAGCGCTGGTGGACGCGGGCGTGGCCGTCGGTCTGAGCCGCCAGGTGGCCACCGACCTCGCCACGCAGACAATGGCGGGTGCGGCGGCGATGTTGTTGGAGCGGATGGACGAGGAGCGCCGGCCGGCCGACGGCGCCTCGGGCGGGCTACGGATCAACGCTGCACCCGCACAGTTGCGGGCTTCGGTCACCTCGCCCGGCGGCACCACTGCCGCGGCCCTGCGTGAACTGGAACGGGGTGGATTCCGGGTGGCCGTCGACGCCGCGGTGCAGGCCGCCAAAAACCGCTCTGAGCAGCTACGAATTACATCCGAATAATTCGGCAATTTTCAACGGATTGTCTCTCACCAGTACCAGTAACCCCACTAGTCCCGCTATTCTCCTCTTTGTAAGCGCGTGTGGGTGCCAGCGGAGGGGAAGCCGCTGGCATTGCGCGGGCCTGACACGATTGGGTTGCGATGACGTCTACGAACGGGCCGTCGGCACGGGATTCTGCAGGTAAAGCGGCACGGGACGGTGGTTCGGCCGACGCCGGTCAGTCCCGGACGCAATTTCTCACCGTCGCCGAGGTCGCGGCGTTGATGCGGGTGTCGAAGATGACGGTCTACCGGTTGGTGCACAACGGGGAGTTGCCCGCGGTTCGGGTCGGACGCTCCTTCCGCGTGCATGCCAAAGCCGTGCACGACATGTTGGAGACGTCGTACTTCGACGCGGGCTGACCCCCGCTCGTCGCGTTCCGGTCGGCCGGAGCTTTCAGCGTGAATCCTGGGCTTTGCGGGTGAAGCCTGGGCTTTGCGGGTGAAGTCTGGGCTTTGCGGGTGAAGCCTGGGCGGGATCTCGCCGATTTTCCCGCCCTGGGCTCACTCCGAAAGCCCTCGTTTCACAATCAACGCCAAGGATTCACACCCAAGCCGTCGAGCAGCCAGAGCGCCTCTCCCTGCCCGGCGTGGGATCGGAATCCGACCGCAACACATTCCCGCGCGTCGCGAATCCGGTCGGCAGCCCGGCGTCCCTGGACGACCGTTTGGCGTTGCGTGCGTCCGGTTGGGTAAAGTGTCCCGGTCATTTGATTAAGCCGGTACAGGTCAGATAGCGGAGTTCATGGGTTCAGTAATCAAGAAGCGGCGCAAGCGTATGTCGAAGAAGAAGCACCGCAAGCTGCTACGTCGCACCCGAGTGCAGCGCAGAAAACTTGGCAAGTAAGTTCTGCCCGCGCCGCCCGTCACTGGTTCGTAACACACCCGTCTCTGCGCGTCGCTAGGCTGTCGAGGTGGATCCGTCGAAGAGCAAGGACGGCGGGGGAGCCGGCGGCGAGGCCGTGCATTACCCCAAGGTCGTACTCGTCACCGGTGCGTGCCGGTTTCTCGGCGGCTACCTGACGGCTCGCCTGGTGCAGAACCCGTTGATCAACCAGGTCATCGCGGTGGACGCGATCGCGCCCAGCAAGGACATGCTGCGCCGGATGGGCCGGGCCGAGTTCGTCCGTGCCGACATCCGAAATCCCTTCATCGCCAAGGTGATCCGAAACGGCGACGTTGACACGGTGGTGCATGCCGCGGCGGCGTCATACGCGCCGCGGTCCGGTGGCAGCGCGGCGCTCAAAGAACTCAACGTGATGGGCGCGATGCAACTGTTCGCCGCCTGCCAGAAGGCGCCGTCGGTGCGGCGGGTGGTGTTGAAGTCGACGTCCGAGGTGTACGGGTCCAGTCCGCACGACCCGGTGATGTTCACCGAGGACAGCAGCAGCCGGCGACCCTTCCGCGAAGGGTTTGCCAAGGACAGCCTCGACATCGAGGGTTACGCGCGCGGGTTGGGGCGGCGCCGGCCCGACATCGCGGTGACCATCCTGCGGTTGGCAAACATGATCGGCCCGGCGATGGACACCACGCTGTCGCGTTATCTCGCAGGGCCTTTGGTGCCGACGATGTTCGGCCGCGACGCCCGGCTGCAGCTGCTGCACGAGCAGGACGCACTGGGTGCGCTCGAGCGCGCCGCGATGGCGGGCAAGGCCGGCACCTTCAACATCGGTGCGGAGGGAATCATGATGCTGTCTCAGGCCATTCGCCGCGCCGGTCGAATTCCGTTGCCAGTGCCCAGTTTTGGAGTATGGGCACTCGATTCGTTGCGGCGGGCCAACCGTTATACCGAGATCAATCGTGAGCAATTCGCCTACCTGAGTTACGGCCGCGTGATGGACACCACCCGGATGCGATCCGAGCTGGGTTATCAGCCCAAATGGTCGACGGCGGAGGCGTTCGACGACTACGTCCGCGGCCGCAGCTTGACTCCCATAATCGACCCGGATCGGGTACGCTCCTGGGAGGGTCGTGCCATAGCGGTGGCGCAGCGCTGGGGTAGCCGAAATCCAATTCCGCGCATCGGGGTCAGATAGGTTTGGATAGATAATCGTGCCGGGTGAATCCAGAGCGAATGTTATTCCACTGCACAGCAATCGGGGTCGGGTAGCGGCACGCCGCCGGGTTGCCAATCAGCGCTCGGACGCCTCGCACCAACATCCCTCGCTGCTTGCCGATCCCGGTAATCGCGCGTCCGCTGAAGAGCTCGCCGCCGTCGTCCGGGAAATCGACGAGCACCGCCGCGCTAGCGGGGGTTCGTCCGGCGGCGAGGCGCCACTGAGCGACGTCGCGCAACGTGTGGCCGCGGTCGCCGGATTTTTCCGGCAGCGGCTGACCGGCGACTACAGCGTCGACGAATTCGGGTTCGATCCGCACTTCAACGACGCGATCGTGCGGCCTTTGCTGAGGTTCTTCTTCCAATCGTGGTTCCGGGTCGAAGTCAGCGGGGTCGAGAACATCCCCGCCGAAGGTGCCGCGCTCGTAGTGGCCAATCACGCCGGGGTGTTGCCGTTCGACGGGTTGATGCTGTCGGTGGCCGTGCACGACGAGCATCCCGCCGAACGCGATCTGCGGCTGCTGGCGGCCGACATGGTGTTCGACCTACCGGTCGTCGGGTCCACCGCCCGCAAAGCCGGCCACACCATGGCCTGCACGGCAGACGCGCACCGGCTGCTGGCCTCCGGCGAACTCACCGCGGTGTTCCCCGAGGGGTACAAAGGGCTGGGCAAGAAATTCGAGGACCGCTACCGGCTGCAACGGTTCGGCCGCGGCGGATTCGTCTCGGCGGCACTGCGCACCAAGGTCCCGATCGTGCCGTGCTCGATCGTCGGCTCCGAAGAGATCTACCCGATGCTGGCCGACGTGAAGCTGCTGGCGCGGCTGTTCGGTCTGCCCTATTTCCCGGTGACGCCGTTGTTCCCGCTGGCCGGGCCGGCGGGGCTGGTGCCGCTGCCGTCGAAGTGGCGTATCGCGTTCGGCGAGCCGATTTCAACCGCCGACTACGCCGCCAGCGACGCCGACGACCCGATGGTGACCTTCGAGCTCACCGACCAGGTGCGTGAGACCATCCAGCAGACGCTGTACCGGCTGCTGGCCGGCCGTCGCAACATCTTCCTGGGCTGAGCACCGCCCCGCTGAGCAGACGCAAAAGCCCCTCATTTCGGCACGAA